>NZ_JAVIHI010000001.1:0-141518 GCF_036680365.1 Streptococcus sp. SS-4456
CTCAAAATTCCTGTTTGGGCTAGCCCAAACAACTTAACCTCTGGAACTCTAGTTATCAATGAACTTGTTGCACTTGACTTGACAACGTGCGAATTGATTAAGAAGAGAAGAAATTCCATGATTATACTACTAATTCTCTCTATAACTTCAATATCCGTTATAAAAATTAATAATTTATTATTTTTCATACCTTATGACTTCCTTATAAATTATTGCTATCTTTATTATTTTTATGCAACAAACGATATTCTTTCACAAACTAAATTATACCACAAAAACACAAAAAAGGCTGTAACCACAATGGTTTCCCATTATCGTTAGAGCCTTTCTACTATGTTATAAATCTACCTCAGTGCCTTCCAGGAAGCGAACGGTTATATCTCCTTCAAGCCCTATCCTGATATGGTCTAGCACTCGGCACATGTCAATTGTATGCAAATATCTAGACCCTTTGTCAACACCATTAACATTAAATTCTGTCAAAACATCCTTATAGTCATTTAGATTTTTTGAAGTTATCTTTGCCTTCACCTGATGCCTTGAAATAACTGTGTTGTTCTGAACAATATCTACATCTTCGCCATCTTCTTTTTCAAATTCTATAGAATAGCCACTATAACTATCCCCTTTTGAAGTAACTCATTCAGCTCCTTTAAAGCAAGGAAAATACCAACCTGTCCTTGATGATTATAACCACTCCAACTAGATGTCGCATTATTCTTTTTTCCTGTCACTTTCGATAATCTCCTTTAAATTCCTAATTCCCCCAACCGTTCCTGTCCTACCTTCAACATCTCTTCCTCAACCTTACTCCACTTCCCGAAAAGACAGTTTTGAAGAACCTCTGCTGCGGAGCCTTCATCAGTTTCAGAATCGTAGATACAAGTTCGATCTCTTTGATAAATCTGAATTTGGTCAAAGAGTTTATCGCTTTCAAGCTCCTTTAGGTTATCAACCAAGTTCTCTACAATCCCATCATGGTGTTCTTTTGGTGTTGCTCTGGCCTGATTGGGATCGATGGCATAAAGTTCTTCGTAACGAATCAAGGTACTGAGATAGGACAGTTCTGGTTTGGTACCAATAATAGCTAAGGAAACTTGGTAGCCTTTTGATGCTAATAATTGAGCAGTCTGACGAGGAACTTGAGTAGTTCGTAAGGTTCCCTCAATCAGCAAGTGATAACTCTGCGTGCTGAGTTCGTCAACCAGATGCTCTACCATTTTTCCTGCAAATCCCTTGGTATAGTCCACGCTATCCTTGCCATACTTTTCTTGCATGGCTAAGTAGTTGGGATGCTGAGAACGGTAGCTATCACCATCGATGATAATGATATTACCTTGAAATTCTTTTTGCTTGATACGATGAATAGGCGTCTTACCTGCCCCGCTTTGTCCTCCAAGCAAGATAGCTTTTGGTCGATCTGGAATCGTCTTTCCTCGGGTTAAAGCCCGAATGGTTCGCTGCAAGGCCTTCTGAAAGTCAGCCTCACTAAACTCTTCAAATCTCATTGTGCCACCACCCGATGATGCACCATATCTAACATCCGCTCAATACCGTCTAAATAACCATTGTAACGCTCAATCTCATCGAAAGTATCGACAAGGTAAATTTTCGTATGGATCAATTCAGCCAAATCATCACTCATCAAAATCCAAGGATTCGATTCATCATCAAAAGCAATATCTTGACTATCCTGATATCTATAAAGCTGTGATAAAATGGCAGCTCCACGTTCTTTTATCACTTCTACTTTTAAAGTCAATTGGTAATTTTCAACAGGTGTTAGCATCTTATCCTCCCCTACAATATCGACATAAGAGACGTTAAATTTCTGACAAATGCGGTCGATAAGCTCTGTTGATACGGTGCTGGTGCCATTTTCATAGCGACTCAGGCTATTGCGTGAAATCCCCACCATTTTCGCAAATTCTGGTTGTGTTAAATCGTGTGTATGGCGTAGTGATTTTATATTGTCTCCGATCATAGATAAAGACCTCCTCATATTTGCTTTCATTATACCATAAAAAACGGATAACGCACCATATTTGGTGCGTTATCCGTTTTTAGGTTTCTTCGATTGCTTAAACTGCTCTATTCGCTTCTCCAACTGCTCAGTACTCAGTTTATTTTTCGCTTCTTGGATCGACTTATCAAGACTTTGTTCCTCATCGGTTATAATGTCCCTAGATATTTCCACTCTCTCACTAGACTTGAAACTAGAATCAAAGACCACATCTAGGAGTTGCTCTACTTTGGTTAGCTCACTTTCTGACATCTCAGATAGTCGATGAATCAGTCGTTTAAATCGGTCTTGATTCTGTGTTTTCTTTTGAAAAAATATCATTATCCTCTCCTTCAATTGTAAAAAGGTAGCCCGAATAAGACTACCTGACTTATAAATCATCAATGGCTACTGAAATAGCCTGCAACTTTTTATTTTGGATTTTCTTTTCATCAATCAATTGATGAAGTTCTTCAATTTGCTTCTGACAGGCGGAAATATCCTTGTTGTTTTGTGCAATGGTATTAGCCAAGTGTTGTTTATAGTCACTTGTGATATTTACCTTCTTCGGCTGATTTTGTTTAACGGTTGATGCGAGCGTTTGTACATCTTTTGATTCTGACTCCTTTTGTTGCTGTTCAAAAGCAGCCACATAATCTACTTCTTCAATTGGTTTTTCATCCTGTTTATGGAAGAGTGCTGCGATTTTAGCTCGTTCTTCATGGGACGATGTTGATTTCACATCGTCTAGTGGCTGATCAAAATTCCATGTTTTACTCATTTTGTATCCTCATTTCTGTAATTTGGGTCTAGTGTGGTTTCTTTACCAAAGGCTTGCTCTAGTGCTTCATGAAATGACAACTGACTAGATTGTTGCCTTTTGATAAAGGTACTGTACATAGCTGTTTGTAGTTGGTCACGATAGTGTTCCAATTTCTCTGTCTCACGTGAGACCTTTTCTTCTTGCCTAGCTACTTTTTCAGCCAGACGTTCAATCACACTCATAGGGTGTCCTCCTTGTCCCTTTCTAGATTATGATAGCGGACTTGATTTTGTTATCACAATTCCATAGCACGCTCTCGTTTTGGTGGAGGATGATTCTTAATGGCTTGTATCTGGGCTGACTGAATAAGATTGCTTAAGGATATTTCCTTCTGTTGCTTCACAATATCATTCCAATCTGACTTTGTTTCAAGTCTTTGCAATGGTGGTAAATCTTGAAAAATCGGAAATCCTTTATCTGACAGTTTCTGATAAAATTCTCTTCCTGCTTCATCGTTATCAACAGCCATAGTTATGACGTTTGAATGAGTTTGAAAAAAGGTTGTCGTCTCTTGTATTGCCTGAAGATAATGGCTAAGTCTAATTGGTTTTACTGTATCTAGAAATGCCAATTTCCCCTGTTCCTCTGCTGCTAGACGCAAAGTCTGATAAGCAATCACTGAAAGTTTTAAGCCTTCCATTGACACCAAGCGAACATCTGATAGCTGCTTGTTATGAAGCTGATAATAACTCATCATATCGATAACTGATTCACAAAAAATGAGTCGCTTAGGATTCCCAATATCGAAACTAATACCGACATGGCCATGAGATCCTTTCATGATTTTTTTGAGATAACCTCGATCGTGTTTTTCTTCATTTTTGACGAGGCCTTGAAGGCTTGCGGCCTGTAAGATCCCATTATGGTCAAAGCTTTTAAACACTAATACTGACTCCGATTGATAAGCAGCTTGAGCAAGCAATCCTTGTCTACCAAAGATATTTATAGTCTCATCACTTAGGCCACGAACGACTTTCAAGTAAGTACGTGCTTGCTGAAAGGGTACTTCACGCAAATAATATTGAAACGGTTGATAAGTTTCTTCTACCAACTTAGCTTGTTCAAAATCCCCAGTTTCAAGATAAGATACAGCCTCTTTGAAAGTAACGCCTGCTACTAATTGAACAAAGTCTATCACATCCCCTTGTATATCTCTTGAAAACCATTTGAAAGTATTGGTATCTACAAAAATCCGAAAGGAATCGTGGTCTGGATGTTCATAAATTTGTCCTGATAAACGTCTGAAGGAGTAACCCAGACTCTCAGCCACATCTAAAATGGCCTTTTGTTTTACTGCTTTAATTCGTGTCATCTTGTCTCCCTATAAAAAAAAGCAGAAGAATGTCTCCTGCTAGTTGTTCTCACTTGTTGTAGTTCCTTGGATCGTTGGTATGCTGGAATTAGCACCATCTGTGGCTACTTTCACATCCTCCAGTTTCCCATTCCAAATGGTCAACTGATTAACCAGGAGCTTGTCGGAAACTTTGGAGTAGGATAACATAACCGTCTTGGTTTCTGTCTGAGTGGTTCGCTGTTGTTGCTCACTCAAATCAGAAACATAGATCACTTGATAGGTAACTTCCGCAAGTGCAACATTGCTTTCTGTGTTGACATAGATACTGGCTGATTCAAATCGGTAGTCAATCATATAATCTTTATAAACTTGATTGATCGCTTTATTCTGAAATGCTTCCTCTTCTGAAAATGCCGAATCCGTCATGTAGGGTTTGATACGACTGTTATTTTCTCCTAGCTGGACCTTTGTATAATATTGAGTGAGAAACTCTTTGACAAGCTCATCTGATAGGACTGTCGCTCTTTCCTCCTGCTTTTTCTTTGACACAAGTTTATTGGCTTCTGCTCGTATTTGGTTCTCTGTTTGTTTTGAAACGGATTGTGAGCCAATCGTGTAGCCAATCATGACCATAAAACTGACTGCAATTAAACCTACTATTCCAATCAGAAATCTAGCCTTCACTTTATTTAACATGGCTTACTCCTTTATTAATGATAGCCTCATCATAACAAGATTATCTTGGAAAATTTATCACAGTGAACTTAAATATTTGTGGATCAACCATTCTTTTTAATAAGACAATTTAAGCAATCTCTTATAATATTAATTTCACTCGTTCGATAAACAGTCAAAATGTTCATTCTTACTATTGATTTACTAATCAAAAAAATCTAATATAGTAATCAAAATATAAAATTTTGAAAGAAGTGAAACAAATGGTCGATGAAAACAAAATAAACTTAGTTGCTTTGATTGAGCAAACTTATGGAATATCAACAGAACCAATTTTTAAAATAATAAATTTTTTACCAGATTTTAAAGTAAAAAAAATTCATGAAAATGGACTTCATAAAAGAAATAGTCAGGGACAATATTGCTTTGACATTATTCATAATGATGTATTTCAAATACCATATGTCGGAGATATAAAAAATCTATCTGTCATAGTTGGTGAAAATGGGTCAGGGAAAACAACTATTATTAACCAAATACTTAGGGGAGGAAAAGGAAAAAGCCAAGTTTACCTTATTTTCAAGCAAAATGACAAATTTTGGACATATCCTGATTTAACACAAGAATCAATTTCAATTCCACACTGCTCTACACATCCTTATATTATTAAATTTTCAAATGCAAAAGAATTTCCAAATGGCGATATCTACATTCGCTCAGGTGCAATTGACGCTTCAAACTTTAAAAATATTGTTGGATTTGATAAGAATCAAAAAATTGTCATACTACAAGAAACAATAAACCAAATCAAATTTGTTGAAAAATTTAAACATAAAATTATTGAATTTGTAGATTACACTCTAAAAGGAGTGAGTGTAGATTTCGAAGGAGACAAATTACCCTATCGAAGTAAGCAACTATTATATTTGGATAGGGTTGAAAAATTAACCAATAGAAATGACAAAGACTCTATTAATCATAGAATAGTTGACTATTTTTCAACATTGATAAATTACATCATTGATAAAGAGTATACCGAAAACGATGATTCACAAATCAATTATGAAAACCTATTGGACCTTCATCTATCTTTTAGGAATAATGAAAACATTATGTTGCAATACAAATCCATTGGAGTTGATTCCGATCGCTTTCTTCCATTTGAGTATAGTATCGGAGGTTTACGACAAGATGTATCTAACATCCAACTTGAGGAGACAAATATTGATGATTGGGTAGAAATATGGCATACTTTATATATTATCAACCTCTATTTTAATTATGTAGATAAAACAATGGTAGGAAGGGATAATAAATATCACGAAAAAATCAGTACAATCTTAAAAGAGTTGGAGAAAAAGTTTCAATACAATATCAATTTCTCAAGAAATGAGATCGATGAATTAAAAAAGCAGATTAGACAGATAAATGTATCTTTTAAAGAACTACACATTGGTCTTTTTGAACAATTAACTCCTAGCACACAATCACTAAAAAAATGGGATCAGGTTTGGCAAAAAATCAAAGCGCCTTGTTTTCGAGTTGCTAAAGCGATAAGCTACACATCCTATTTTGAATTAACTGAACATGGTTACTTTGTTAAACATAAATTAATCCCAGATAGGGTATGGACCAAGTTAAAAGATATTGGAATACCTAGTAGTGAGATCGAACGACTCAAAGTTATTGAGGAGTTATTATACAAGTTGCATGAAATCAATACAAATTTTAAAATTTTATCCGAAATTGTAAGCACTATTTCAGAGATTTCTATACCAGAACTAGAAGAATCTTTACAATTTAGATGGATTGGATTAAGTTCGGGAGAATTAGGATTATTAAGATCTTTTGCAAATTTATATTCAGCAAAATTGGCATTACAAAGAAATACTCCTCGAGGGATTGACCAAGAGAATTTTCTAATACTTTTGGACGAAGTTGATCTAGGGATGCACCCCGAATGGCAACGAAAGTGGGTCAGCACTGCTTTACCTATCATTGAAAAAATATTTGATAACAAACATATACAAATAATAATTACAACTCATTCACCAATCTTTCTATCAGATATCTATAAAGAAAATATTATCTACTTATCTAGAGAGAATACAGAATATGAAAATAATAAGTTCAATAAGACATTCGGCCAGAATATCTATACTCTTTACAAAAACTCTTTTTTCCTAAATAGGCTAATGGGAGAATATGCATATAAGAGCATTGAAGATACTTTCGAATACCTAAATTTTAAAATCAATTCTGATTCAAAGGGTATTCGACCTGAAAGCTTATTTAAGGAACTTAGTGATAATTTACAAAAGAAAACGGCTCAAAAAATTATTGAATCTATCGGTGAGCCCATTATTGCTAATCAACTAAAAGAATTATTTAACCGAGCTTTTTTAGAAAACAAAGATGAAATAGAGGAGATAAAAGACAAAATTGCTAAACTTCAAGAGCAACTTAAACAACTTGAGGAGGACAATTCCAAATGATGGCCTTAGAAATACCCAAATATCCAAAGGAGTTTATTGATGCCTATGTTAAATTGATGATTTGCAAATATTTAGATGCCATTATTAGTAAATCATTGTTGAAAAGAGCTGAGTTCTATAAACCAAATATCAGAAAAACCTTTGGCTACAGTAGTGCGACCGTTATAAAATGTCTAATTAAAGAATATTATTTTCATGAAAACCATTTTGATGAAATAATTCTCTATGCGAAAACACATAAAACTGATTTAGGAACGTTTGTAAAAGCGAAACTAGGAACAAGCAACAAAATTCTTATTAATAAAATAACTACAAATAATTTCAAAGACTACAGAACTGAATCGTGGTATCGCAATTTTGTGATGAATTTAAATTCACTAATTATAAGAAAGAGTCAAAAAATTATAAATTTCGTTGAGAGCTACAAAAAAGTGGACACTACTGACTTTGTTGATTACTTTAGAGAATTAATATTAATCAAACCTGAGCATATGTATTCTTATATACAAAATCGTCCTAATTATCAACCACCCAACTTTAGGAACATAAAAAAAATATACAACCTATCACAGGAAATTGAAATTAATAATAAAATCGAAAAAATTAATAACTATATGATTCGAAATTTTATAATTTCAGATAACTATGGTTTAATAGTGTGTCCATACTGTAATAGAAATTACATCAATAGTAGAGGTAACTCATTTTCAGCTGAGATGGATCATTTTTATAACAAAAATGATTTTCCGATATTTGCAGTATCTCTATATAATTTCATACCATGTTGTGGAACATGCAATCGACTTAAGGGAACATACGATTTAAAAATTAATCCTTTCTTGAAATCTGAAAATAATTGTGTAAAATTTGATATAAAAAAGTCTAATGAGAATTATCAAATTGAATTAAAACATATAAAAGATAACAAACTAGTAAACATTAATACTCATCCTGACTTAGAGAATGATTTAATTAATGTTTTGAAACTGGATAAAGCATATAAAATTCATGATTTAGAAGTTCAAGAGATGGTAAATAAAGAAATGGAATATGGTCAAGAATATAGAGATTCACTAATAAAATTATTAACTGGAACAGAGGAAGAAATCAATCGAAAAATAGATACTCTTATATATGGAGAAGTTGTATTTGCACAAGAAAATGAGCTTATCAATAAATCACTTGGTAAATTTAAGAAAGATGCTTATGAAAGAATCAAAGGATGGAAGCTCAGTGAAAAATATGATGAATAATTTAATAATAGATATCTCAAATGATTGATAGTAAAAAGGGGTTCAAAAGGAAAAATAATATACAACAAAAGGTATTAAGAAGGGAGACCTCAAAATCAGGTATCCCTCTTTAGTTAATCAATTCTTCTAACCGTTTTTGTCACAAATCCAAATATAGCTAGTACATTGAAACAAACATAGAAAGTAGTAAAACTCCAAACTCCATTAGTTGCTAAATCTTCTGTATAGAGATATCTCTCAGTAAAGAAGAGGTAGATTCCATAGATCTCAATAAAGACTAAGCCACTGATGAGTCCGATAAGAAATAAAGCACCTGAAACTTTCACAATCCGATAAAGGACAAACAACATCAGTCCTATTGCTGCGATAATCAAAAGGCTTTGTAGAATTTGTTCCAACATCTTACACCTCTTTCTAGGCTAATTGCTTGCGATAGTAGTCAGCCTGTCTCTTGTCTAAATCATCAAGTTGGGCAACCAAATCAAGGTATTCTGCCTTCGTCACCTCATCTAAGTTTGGAAACTCATTCTCACGACTTGTGATGATGAGTTCCAGCTGTCCAGTAATTTCACGCCTTGAAAAGCTATAATCAAGAGTTTCATCTTCATACTGTTCCTTTAAAGTTTGGTAGTTTGCCCTATCTTCTGAACTAGTATAGCCTTGTGACAACCATTCTTCTAGTTGAAAACGCATTTCTTCTTGTGTTTGGGTCATAATCTATTCTCCTTTTGTGATTTATTGACTTCATTTTACCGCGTTCAAAAATATTTGTCAGCCTTTTTTCTTATATCTCGAGTGCTATTTGTTGCTTCTTTTGGGGTGTTGTATCTTCACTAAACTTGGCCAAAGCTGCATCTATCTCCTCAATCTCTGCTTCTTTTTCAACCAAGGGAGCCAAAACTTCATACTTAGACTTTACAAGCTGATAGTCCTCTTCCTTTGGAAAGACTTTTTCAACTTCTACTTTGGCTACTCGTAGCTTATCTTTTAAATCCTTTACCAGCTCTTGCGTCTTTTCTTGGTCATCTATAATATGGTCAATGGCATTGCTAATCCGTTGAATAGTTCCCACGTCTGATTTCAAATCAAGGGCGACAGTATAGTGGTTGTCACCAACAATCATTAAAGAGACAGTATCTGGTAAAGGCTCACTAGGACCACGTGTTGTCATTTTCAAATCAAATCCTCTAAAGCTGGCAAGTGTTTTGACTTCCTTGGTCTCTGAGCGGTTATAGGTGATGAGTTTACGTAGATAGTCCCCAGCTTCAGCACGATTATCCATTGCTTGATTGTCAAATCGCATGATAAAATCTTGCGCCTTTGTTGCCAAAGATTGGGCAATATCCTTATCATATTGACTCAACCTTTTTTCCATGATAGGGAGGTGCTTCTCGCTATAGGAAATGGTATGGCGATACTCGTCTTTGGAGCGATTAAAGGCTCGTTTTTGATTCTCTAAAACTGTCAGTTCATTTTCCAACTCCATTTTGAGCTTAAGGTAGGGATTACCAGTAGCTAAAGCCTTAAAGTCAGAAGCAGTCATGGTTTGTTCATCAATGTCTTCAGCTGATCTCACAGGATCTTTTGAGGTCATTATCTGCGTAATGTATTTGAGCTTATTCTCCTGCGTCTGCCAGAGGTAATTGTCGAAGCTCCCTTTAGTAATATAGTGATAAATATCTACCTCCTGGTGCATGTTTCCCTGACGAATCAATCTACCATTTCGCTGGACAATGTCAGAGGGACGCCATGGAACATCTAAGTGGTGGACAGCTTTCATGCGTGATTGCACGTTTAAACCCGTTCCACCTTTTTCCGTCGAAGCCATGAGAATCCGCACTTCTCCGCTATTGACCTTTCTAGACAGTGAGTTTTTCTTTTCATCAGTATTGGCGTCATGGACAAAGGCAATTTCTTCTTTTGGAATCCCTCGATCGACTAGCAAGTCCTTAAGTTCATTGTAAACATCAAAGCCATCTTCCTTACTTTTAGGAGTTCCAATATCTGAGAAAATCATCTGAGTCGCCTTGTCTCCAGCTCCTTCACGGTAGATTCGTTCGACATTATCAACTACTTGAAGGATTTTCTGATTATCCGATAAGGAATAAGCAGGGTCAATCAACCGCATATCAATAGCTAGTTTTCTGGCTTCACCTGTTATCTTAAGCATGTTATCTCTACTTGGATCAACACTACCAGACTTGATAGCGTCCGAACGCTCTACCAGCTCTTCCAAATAGTATTTCTGAGCTTGCGTTAACTCGCTTTCCACCGCAATAATCTTAGCTTCTGGTACTGGTAAATCAAGCATGTCTGAGGTCTGAATATCGGCAGTTTCCTTGTAGATTCGCATGAGTTCAGGCAGGTTGACAAATTTCTTAAACCGTTTCTTAGGTTGGTACTTATCACCTGTCGGGGCTAGTTCCATGGAGTTTTCGATATTCCCAAAAGCCCCAACCCAGGAGTCAAAATTTGATACCAGGTATCGTTCCAAGACATCAGGTTGAATGTAATTCATCATGGTGAAAAGTTCACTAATGGAGTTAGAAACTGGTGTTCCTGTCGCAAAAACGACATTTCTATCTCCATGCTCTGCCTGTACTTGTCTCACCTTCATCTCCATATCCACGTTCTTTTTAGAAGTTGTGTTGGTGATTCCAGCTACATTCCCAAGTCCAGTGATTGGACGGATATTCTTGAAATGATGAGCCTCATCCACAAAAAGAAAATCAATTCCAAGGTTTTCAAATTCGATAAAGGTATCTCGTTCCAGTTTTTGGAGTTCTTCCAACTGGTGTTCTAATCCCTTAATCGAACGTTCCGCTTCTTTCACCGTATAATCAGAGTCACTTCCTAGCTTGATCTCTCGGAGTTGCTCGAGTTTGTCATTGATATAGGTGACCTGTTTTTCACGACTCATCGGTATTTTCTCAAACTGGGAATCCCCAATGACAATGGCATCATAGTCCCCTGTAATAATCCGAGACACAAACTGCTTGCGTTTGGCTTTGGCAAAGTCTTTCTTAGTGGTCACATAGACTTTCTTGGTTGGGAAAAATTTCATGATTTCTTGACCAAACTGAGCAGTCAGACTAGACGGCACCACATAAAGTGGTTTATGTACCATTCCGAGTTCTTTCAACTTGAAGCCAGCTCCAAGCATGGTAAGTGTTTTACCTGAACCAACTTCATGAGCTAGTAGAGCACGTTTCTCCTCCACAATCCGTTGAATGGCATTCTTTTGGTGAGGACGTAAGGAGATATTCTGAGCAAGTCCATCAATGATTAAATGGCTACCATCATAGGACTTTGATACTGTACGATTGTAGAGCCCGTTATAGGTGTCTTCAATCATCTGTTGGACTTCTGGATACTTTGCTACAAAACCTTGAAAGAGTTCTTGTAGGTGTGTTTCCTTAGCACGCAGGACTGTTGTTTTCTCCACATCTGTCACATTCTTTTTCTTATCCCCTTCAACAACTTGTTTTGTTATCGTTGGTTGATTGGAATTCAGGAGATTTTCAAAGATTTTTCGACCACTATCATAGCGTGAAGCAGGGACACCTAGACTTCTATCCGTTGCGTTGGAATAGGTGTAGGCAAACTTAGATTGGTAAGTGATAACCCCGTCAATGGGACTGACTTCAAGGACTGTCGCAACTTCTTGGTCTGACAGTTCATAGACTTTCCCCATAAAGGTTTCTTGGGCAAATTTTCCGTAAACAGCCAGAGGAATCCAGCGTGAACCGATTCGATAATCAATGTCTGCTAAAGTTATGCGTGCTGGTTTGACTGTTTCTAGAAGTCCTGCATAATGCGGCCAGTTAAAGTCCTGATTGTCTTGTTTGACGAATAGATCTACCACTTCTAACTTGCTAACGACATCCCCTGACAGAAAGTCTTGGCGAGAAACATAGGTCAATTCTCCATTCAAATACTTCTCAGGATCAGGCATAATGAGGTCACCTAACTCCTCAATCAAGGTCATCTTCGATTCAACCTGATAGATAGACATCATATAAGCAAAATCAACACCTCGTCCGTCAGCCAAGCTCGAATTTAAGGCATCAAGGGCAGTATGTACCTTTTTAACCTCTTTTTCAGGACGCACTAAAGCCTTCTCAAAAGCAAGGGATTTAGTATAGATAACAGACTTTCCACTTGGATCCAGACGTTCATCTTCCAAACTAGCAAGAAGCGAATACTTATCATCACTATCAAAAAGATTGCGGTTCACTGCACTGTTCAAACACCCATAGTGTTTGACAAAGCTATCATAGGTACGATTGAGTTTGCCTAACAAGTGGTTAAAGGTCTCCTTATCGTAGTCATAATAGCGTTGAATGGCAATAACTTCTTGGTAGGCATTGCGAATATCGATCATTCCTTTGATTCGTGCCACTTCTTTATCAGACAATGGAGCTTCATAGAAAACTGTCTTTTTATAATATCCCTTAAACTGACCACGTTTTGCTGCATCATCGGTCACATAGACATCCAGAGCAGTGCTATCAGTCACTTCTAAGGCGTTAAAGCGATCAATCTGCTTTTGAGAATGTTTGGTGTCCCATGCTTTGAAGTTGCCCTCTTCATCGACATAGTAACTGATTTCTTCCGTCTTGGTTCCGACTCGAATGCCTTTGTTATCTCGATAGTAGACCATTGCACCCTGGTAACCAAAACTGAACTGACCCAGATTCTCCCTCATTTCAACTGGAATGGAGGTATCAATGACTTGTTTGATCAACACATCTGGGTTAATGATGACCTCATTTCTATCAATCTCTCTTGGGGCTTTTACTTGATGTAGAGCTGCTTCAACACTTGCAATCAAGTCATCACTAGTCCCCTTAACAGAAAGTGTTCCTCCGTTAAAATTTCTGACCTCGTAGGTTCCTAGCACTTGGCTATTGTATTCCCCATCAAAATAAGGATTGAGCCAAATGCGACTATCCTTATCATAACGAATGGAACCTGAAAAGGCTAAGTCGTCTGCCACATATCTCTTGTCTAAGTGTTTCTGGAAGAATAACATATCCGTTGTGACACTCGTTCCTGCAATGGCCTTAAAGGCAGAATCAGGCAGTCGAACCCCACCAAGAAATTCAGTTGTCTCACGAATATCTTGTAAAATATTTTCTGTTCGCTTATCCATAGTTCCTGTGGAAGAGATAATCGCTACTTGTCCACCATCATGAAGCAAATCAAGTGACTTTTTGACAAAGTAGTCATGAATCATGTAAGGCCTATCGTACCTGTTATCCGCAATTCGTATATTGGCAAAGGGCACATTTGAAATCACCAAATCAAAACTATTGTCGTTAAAAGCTACCGTCTCAAAGCCCTTAATTTCAATGTGACTATTGGGATGAAGGTGTTTGGCAATAGCTCCTGTGATGGTGTCTAACTCTACACCATATAACTCACTCTTTTCTCTTAAGTGTTTTGGCATAGCCGCAAAGAAATTCCCTGTTCCCATGGAAGGATCTAGGATTTTGCCACCTGTAAAACCATCTCTTTCCAACTTATCCCACATCTGACGAATCAGGGCAGGGTCTGTATAATAGGCTGTCAGAGAGGACTGTTTCATATCCGAATACTCTTTATCTGTGACTAGGCTTTTCAGTTCTTCTCGTTCCTTAGAAAATTTTGGATTATAGTCATCAAAAAATTCATTGGCTAGTCCACCCCAGCCTACATACTTTGCAAGGAGTTCTTGTTCATTTTTACTTGCCTGACGGTGTCCCGTTTCAAGTGTTTTAACCAAACGAATGGCCGCAATGTTTGTCTCAACCTTCTCTCTAGCAGTCTTAGGATAAAAGTCCGTCATATCTACTGGAAAATAAAAGTCCGTTACTGGAATCTCTGGAATTGTTTCGACGACTACCTCTTCAGGAATTTGACTATTTGATTCTTCAAGATCAGTATCGTTATGACCTTTTTCTGAACCATCTGGTTCCAATAGTCCAATACTCTGACCTGGCTCCTCTTCCAGAAATGAAAAAAGGTTTAATTCTTGGACTACATCGTCTACCTCTGTTTGTTTTTCTGCCTTTGGCTGATGAAGTGCCTGACTGACTTCTTCCCAGGTCCTCAAATAAAGAACTGGATTTTGTTCAATGATATCCGAAAAATCATTAACTAACTCAATCCGAATCAAACCGTTCAATCGAGCATCACTGACCGACACGACCTCAAAGTCCTGTCCCTTATATGAAACCAATGACCCCAGAGGATAAGTGTCCAATACTCTCTGGACTAGTGGATTTTCCGCTAACTCTTCATCAACCACTACTTTCGTCTCAGCTTTCTCTAGCTTGTTCTTCCAATCTCTAAAGGTCAAATCTGGCTGGTTGCCCTTATCTTTTTCAAAATACTCCGCATCTTCTCTGCTGAGTTCTTGGTGTAAAAAGGCGTAGGCAACTTGTCGCAACTCTTCAAGGGAAAGCTGGCTACTAAAGAAAAATTCAACCTTTTCATGACTTAGCCCCATTTGGAGTAGTTCTGTTGCAAGGGCTAGTTGAGTTACCGAGGCTTTGGGATAACCACCTAGTAAAGCAAGGTCTGCATTTTTTAAACGAAAACGACCTGCCGCATCCAATAAAATACCGACTCGGTCTGGGGCAAACTGAGATAAATCAATCCCTAGCTGAGTCAATTTTTCTTGATTTTCTATCCTAATGGCTCGTCCAATTTTTTCTAATTCCTTTTCTTCGACTGTGGTCAGCGTTCGTTTCAGCTCATAGGGACTACCATCAGCTTCTAGATAGGTGAGTAACTCCTCGCCCTCAAAGATTGGTGTCATTTCCATTTCAGTGTCAAAATCACCTCGTTTAAAACTTGGGACTTTGGAACGTTCATTTCGAATTTGGTCAAAATATGTTAGTATCTCAAATTTACGTCGTAAAGATAACTCTTCATAAGCTGGCAGATGACTGGTTTTTCCTGTTTGAACATCTAGTTGAGACAAATCTACATCCAAACTAGCAATAACTAGAGAGCCATCTTCTCTAAAAGATATTGCTTGATGAACACTTGTTTTGTGCTCATCAACAGTTTCTTCATTTTCTAGAACTGTTTCATCAACTCCTGTTTCAAGCTCAGGCTCGTAAGTCAAGAGAAACTGTTCAATATCTCGGCTAATCCGATCCGCTAAATTATTAGCCACACGATAAACATTAACCAAATTAGCTCCCCTACTCTTTTGTAATAGAGAATCTGGTGAAATAGTTTGGTAGTGTCCATTTGAGTCTAATAGTTGAAAACGAGTGGCCAGATTGAACAAGGCCACTTCAATCACCAAGTCTTTTTCAGACGGCGATAGTTTGTCGAGTTTTTGGAGACCAGTTTGGCCGAAAACTTGTGTATAGGTCAATAGATCATGAGCAGTATCATAAGGACTAGCCTGGACAAAAGCTGAAACATCTGTCTCAAAGTGAAGTACCTGAACAGGTCTTTTGAATTCCTGCCCATTGGTCATAAACTGACGAATAAGACTATCCCACTCCTCATCAAAATGCTCTGCTTGGTAATATAAAAATGCCTCAAGCAGGGCTCTATCACGAGGAATGGTGGCTCTCATCATTTGTAGTAAGACTTCTTGATTCATTTTCCCTCCCATTTTAAAAGGGCTGAGAGTTTTTCTCAGCCCTTTGCGTTAATCTAGGACCAAGGCTCGTTGGTCTCTTTCTTGTGGAATACCTTCCATTACAGTTACCACATAATGTTGTAAGAAATGACTTTTCTGGTCTAGTAAATCTTTTTGCAAGGCAAGGTGAACCAAATCTCCAAAATAATCCTGACTGGAAATAGCCAAGTCCTGTTGAATTATGGCCTGTAAGGTTTCAAGGCTAAGTGGTGAATAATCGTCACTATCCAAAACCTCATACTGTTCCAAGGTGTCTGAAAGACTATTTGAGGACATTAAATCCATAATAAAACTAGATCCTTCACCCGTTCGGTACAGCTTTTCCAGAATATCAGTCATATCAGCTTTTACTTCATCCTGATAACCATCAACTTTAACTCGTAGCTCATCACTTATCAAGGATAGGTCATCCTCATCCATATAATCTTGATAAACCTGATTGAGGATTGTTCTATCAGAAATACTTAATTCCAAAGAGAGAAAGGCTTTGATAAACTCTTGGTAATCGACCTTCTCCATTTCAGACAAAGCCTCTTTCATGGTGTCAAAGTTCCAAGCCATCACACAACTCCTTTGGTGGGACTAGTGGTGAATGTCCAGATTGTAGCTCTTCTAAATCAGATTGACCATCACCATCTGTGTCAACAGACTGCGGATTGGTTCCGAAAGCCAGTTCCTGAGCATCTGTCAAACCATCTTGGTCTGAATCCTTTTCATAAATAGTTTTTGGATTCATCTACTTCTCCTCCTTTTTCTTCAGTCCATAAGCCGTACCAAGTAGAATACCAGCTCCAATCAAGCCCAAAAGGGATTCATGTTCCCCTGTATTTGGCAAAATGCTTGCTGGAACAGGCGGTTCAATAGTCTCAATTGGTGGTTGAGGTGGTGTGGGTTGATTTGGACTTGGTTCTTCAGGTTGAGGTGTATGTGTTACAACTGTATTTGAGCTAATGACATAGCCATTCACTGTATGAAGGTAGGTATTCTCCACCTGACCAGTCGCAATCCGTTTCATCTGCAGGTAAACATCTGCCTGAAAAGCTGAATCATCAGATATAGTCTCTAAGAAGGATTTATCAAATGAAATTGACACTAGGCCATTTTCTGTATCCACCTGTTGCAAGGTATATTTCGTGACTTCTGTCCCCTCTTTTAAGACAGAACCGTCTTTGAGGATGACATCCGTCATCAGATAGCTGCGATAAACACCATTATACTCATCATGCTTTTCATCATAGTTATCTTCAAAACCATATTCAAATAAATCAGTCGCACGATTACTTGGAATCAATGCTCCAACCAAGCGATAGTTAAAGGTTTGATGCAAGGCCACTTCTTTCCCGTCAAGGCTGTCATCTTTATGAGACAAGTCGATCACCACATCTTTTTGTGGGTCTAATTTTGGAACATTATTAACCACTGTTTCCGTGACATAGGCCAAACCAAAATCAATCTGATAGGCTGTATTTTCATACTGACCACCTGTTTTGGTCAACTCATTTTTTACCGTCATCGGAAGCGTGACAACTAAGGTTTGACCAGTCTTCACATAGGTATCATAAAAGGCTTTTGGATCATCGCTACTAAGAACTTGAATGGCTCCTTTAGGTGTAAACTGACGTTTAACCATGGCATCTTGGACGACTTTCGGAGCTTCTGGCAAACTAGCGTAGGTGCTGACAGAGATACCAGATACACGATTGCCATCCTTATCCAAAACTTGAATGCCATCAGGATTTAGGGTAAGGGCTTCTTCTGGGTAATCGTCTACCATGTAAAATCCCTTGGCAAGAACATCATCCGTCACGACCATGTCCTTGTATTGACTGTAATCCAAGACAATTTTGTAATAATTGACCGTATTCGGAAGAACAGTCTTTCCATCAATTGAAATACCTTCTTGATTGGTATTAGACTTATGTGGAGTTACTTTAGGGACAAAATTGGTCACCGTGTTGGTTTCATAGGCTAGCCCAAAGTCCACCTGATAAGCCACGTTTTCATAAGACTTCCCTGAATTAAGCATGGTTTCCAAAACCGTCGTCGGAGTGACAATGGTAATATTCTCCCCCTTGGTCACATAAGATTCAAAAAAGACTTGTGGGTCCTCAGGCATGAAAACTTGAAAAGCTCCTTTAGGCTGAATTTTTTGTTTCGAAAGGGCTGCTTGTAGCGTTTTAGGAGCTTCAGATAATTGAGAATAAGACTTCACCGTGATTCCTGAAACTGTTTTGCCATCAGATGTGACAAACTGAATAGCTGCTTCATCCGGCAATAAAGCTTATTCTGGATAATCATCCACAAAGTAAAAACCTTGTGCAATCTGAGAGTTGTCTGCTTTAATCCCTCGGTATTGGTCCAAGTCCCATGAGAGAGTATAGTGATTTTGACTTCCCACTAGCATGGGCTTCCCATTGATGTCCACTTTGTCTTTATTGAGGTTCTGTTTCTTGGGTTCTGGAGAAACAAGGGTGTTGGTCACTTCCTTGGTTTCATAGCCATTTCCAAAATCAACTTGATAAGCCTTGTTTGTATAGGTCTTAGTTTGACCGTAGAGACTATCTTTCACCGTCATTTTGGTCAAAAGAGCTAAAGAAGTTCCTGTTTGAACATACTGGTCATAAAAGGCTTGGTTGTCATCCGGCAAAAAGACTTGAAAGGCACCTGTCGGTGTAATCTTAGCACGAGCTAATTTATCTTGAAAGTCTTTAGGGGCTTCAATTAGGGAAGCATAGTTTTTAACCGTTATTCCTGATACCTTCTGACCGTCAAGGGTTGTAACAGCCGTCCCATTTTCCACCACATCAAGCACTTCCTCTGGGTAATCGTCCACAAAGAAGAAGCCTCGTGCAATTGTCTCTTTAGCAGAACGATCTCCCTTATACTGGTCCAAATCCCAAATCAATCGGTAGTGGTTGGTTGTGCCAAGGGCTACGACCGTATCATTAATGAGGACACCATCCGCATTTTCATTATTTTTATCTGGTGTAATGAGTGTGGTTGTCTCCCCATCACCTGGTGTACGAACCGTTACAACATTTGAAGTGACTGTGTAAGCATTGGTTGTACCTTTGTTCAAAAGGAGTTTGTAACTATTGGAATAGGTTGCCCCATCATTTTGAACAGAACCATAGAGTTTTGGAGCGGTCAGTTGATAAACCTTGGTTAAATCTTTATTTACCTCCTGCAACAAGTTTTCCTTTGCGGTCAAAGTCACAAAATTCTTAGTCTCATCAAAGCTAAAGACATAGTTTCCATTCTCTTTTTGTGTTATTTCCTTATCAAATAGGTAACCAGCAGGCAAGTAGTCCTCAAAAATGAGACTAGTCGTTTGGGCACGATTGGGCGATAAGGCATCAACTGTTAAGGGATAAATCACCGTTGAATCTTTTGCGACAGTTTTCTCATGGAGATTAGCTTGGTCACTATTGACCACTTCTTTCATAATCTCTGGAGTTGTCGTCAAATTATACGCATGATAATGAACAGTCGGAACTTGTGGTGGCGTTGGAAGTTCTTTTGGAATAGGTTTAACAGGTAAGGTTACCTTGGTCAAAGTTAGACTAGGCTGCACCACTTCTTCCAAAGGCTTTGGCGTGAAGGTTACAGGCTTTTCTGGTGTAAATGTTTTAGGAGTAAAGACATCTGGTGTTACTGTAATAGGTTCTGGAATGGGTTCAAGTTCCACCGTTACATGAGGTTTAGGACTATACGGTGTTACTGTACGTGCAACTGGTAGGGTATTTAAGGCGAACCAGTAAGACAAGCCAACATTCTGTGGCATATCGCCTTGCCCAAAGGTTACTGTGTAGGTGTTTCCTGATGTAACTGTTGAGACAATAGCTCCTTTATAAGCATAACGACTTGATGTGGTATCCCATTCCTCAGGTAAATTCAAATCACTTGCACGGTTGGAACCCAAAGAACGTGCTAGACCTTCATTAGTCACTTGAACGGTTGAGCCATTAATCGGCACAAATTTCCCAGATGAATCTTTAACATATTCTAGACCAATGTCATTATGATTGAGGGAAGAATGCGTGAAGACTCCTGGTTTTTCTTTGGAGAAGGTAACTTGTGAACCGTCTTCCAAGAAATACTTAGCAACTACACGAAACTCCATCTTGTCTGTTCGCCAATCACCGTTTCCGTCATTTCGATAGGCAATGAAGCCTTCGGTAGGATCATTTGGCACAACCAATTTCACGGCATCGGTTCCAGCTGGTGATACAAGGTTGGTAATATCGTAAGTCACTCGACTAATCTTTTTACCATCAAATCGTGCATTTTGAAGATTTTGATAATTAAAACTAAGGGTCTCACCTGTTTTGAAGCTATCATAGACAAAGAATCCAGTTGAATCTAAAATTCTTGAGTAGCCACCCAGCATGGCATCGCCAGTTGAAATGATTTGATTAGGATTTCGGGTAATGGCCCCATGTTGTGCTTGGGGTTCACCGTTATTGAGATTGAGGGCTTGAGCAAGGGCTTCAGAAATATAACCTTCTGCACCTTTTGAAATCTCGGCCAAGTCACGTTGATAGCGTTCCAATTCTTTGGCATTATAGGCATCAATCGCTTCATTCTCTTTTCTGGCTGCGGCTTCTTTTTCTTTATTACGTTTTGTAATAGCTTCAATCTCGGCTGCTCGATCTGAAACTAATTGTTGTTTCTCCTTATTAGCTTGATCTACTGCGGCTTGACCTGCACGGTTTTCAGCATCAACAGCTGCTTGACCTGCCTGATTCCGCTTTTCAATGGCTTCGTTATCTGCTTTTGCCTTAGCAAGTCCAGCTTCATTTTCTTTTTGAATGGCTTGGTTTTTCGCAACAATATCATCTGCCTTGGTTTTCTTCGTTAGATAATCCGCTACTGCTTGTTCGTTTGTTGTTTGAATGGTTTCAACAGTCTTGCCATAGTTTGTATAGTCAAGTACAGATGTCCCATTCTCTGCTGAAACTACTTGTTCTTTTACTGTCACATCAGCATCTGCATACCGAGTTTTTAGGTCATTGACTTTAGTATCAACCCAAGCATTTGTCTCTTTACCAGTTTGGTTGGCCCCTTCGTAAGCCTGTGATAGCTCAATATTTTCCTGTTCAATGCGGGCTTTATTCGATTCGTATGTCGCTTTGTCAGCTTTGTAGGTTTCAGTAACTTCATTGATAGCCACAACTTGGTTTTGGGCATCTGCTTCTGCTTTTGAAATTTGTTGGCTGGTCTCTGTCGCAGATCTTGTATTTCCTAAATCCATTGGACTATCTTCAACCGTAGAAACACCTTCAGCCTTTGCCTCTTCAACTGCTTGTGTTACCGTTTCATGTGGTACGGTGACTGCAATTGCACCGTTAGATTGTCCAGTTGACCCTAAACTTTCAGTTTGTTCAGATACAGGGTTTGGCTGTGCTTCTGGTAAATTTGTGGCTGGATTCTCCGTTCGTTGAATGCTGGTGTCAACTGATGATGAGACTTCATCAGCATGTGCAACCGTTCCTCCCCAAGCAACAACAGCCGTCACCATAGTTCCAAGGGCAACGGAACATAAAGTACGATATTTTTTACTCTTGCGAAAGACGTGTTTCTCGCCTTTTTCCTGATTGACAAGAAAGTGATGATTACATGTTTTGGTCATAAATAGTCCTTCTTTTCTTTTTTATGTAGCAACAAACTGTCACTCTTTATTAGATACGAGGGCGTTAAGCGAGCACGACAAAAATAGGAGTTTTGACGAAGAACTTTCCGTTCTAGGAGAAACTCTCTTTTTTGTACAGCTCGTAGCCCAAGTTCAATACCATCATAAAAAAGAAGGCTTGATTTTGTTATCACAATAAAATGAGGGAAAAGAAAATGTTGCTTTTATACCACAAATATTGTAAAATTGTAGTGTAAAAGCAACAAGTGGGGGCCGTATGTCAAAAAAAGAGATTCTACTCGATTTTATAGAAAAGAACAATGGAATTGTCACAAACAAAGATTGTAAAGCACTAGGTATTCCAACAATATATCTGACAAGACTAGAGAAAGAAGGCATTATCTTCCGAGTTGAAAAAGGTATTTTCCTAACCCAAAACGGAGACTATGATGAATACTACTTCTTTCAATATCGTTTTCCTAAGGCTATTTTCTCTTATATTTCGGCACTGTATCTACAACAGTTTACAGATGAAATTCCACAATATTTTGATGTGACAGTTCCTAGAGGCTACCGCTTTAATACTCCTCCAGCTAATCTAAATATTCACTTTGTCTCTAAAGAATACAGCGAGCTGGGAATGACTACTGTACCTACTCCTATGGGAAACAACGTAAGGGTATATGATTTTGAACGTATTATTTGTGATTTTGTAATACATCGAGAAAAGATTGATTCCGAACTCTTTGTCAAGACACTTCAATCTTATGGGAACTATCCTAAAAAAAATCTAGCAAAACTCTATGAATATGCGACAAAAATGAATACTTTAGAAAAAGTTAAACAAACTCTGGAGGTTCTAATATGAACAAAGCTAAATTAACAGCACTCTGTCATAAAATATCAAAGAATACTGGTTTAACCTTTAATTCCGTGATGACCTATTACTTTCTTGAAGTGATTTTGAAAAAATTAAGTCAGAGTACCTATTCAAATCACTATATCTTCAAAGGAGGATTCCTACTTTCGAATGTCATCGGAGTTGAATCTCGTAGCACTGTTGATATTGACTTTTTATTCCATCAAATAACACTATCAGAAGAAACTGTTAAACAGCAACTCAAAGAAATTTTTGCAGATTCCGAAGAAGGTATATCTTTTGTGATTCAATCAATTACAGCTATTATAGAAAGTGATGACTATGGTGGCTATCGAGCAACAATTTCGTGCCAACTTGAGAATATTAAACAAGTTATCCATTTGGATATTGCGACAGGTGATGTTGTAACTCCTCAGCCGATTACATACGACTATAAAGCTATTTTTGATGAAGACAATTTTCCAATCATTGCTTATACAATTGAAACAATTCTAGCTGAAAAACTTCAAACCATCTATTCACGCAACTTCTTGAACAGTAGAAGCAAAGATTTTTACGATGTTTATATTCTTTCAAAACTGAAGAAAGAAGACATTGACTTCATTCAGTTGAGAAATGCCTGTCAGAGAACATTTTCATATCGCGAAACAGAACTCGATTTTGTAAAGATTATTGAACTACTCGAGAGGTTCAAATCTGACCCTATTCAGAATAAACAATGGCAAAATTATTCAAAAAAATATAGCTATACAAAAGGGATTTCACTTGCAGATGTTCTTGATGAGATGATTCGTCTCATAACAGTTCTCATTTCTATAAATTCTGATTAATCGTGACAAAAAAAACACAAAAGATATGCTAACAAATCCAATTATTGTTAGCATATCCTTTTTTATTTCGTCGTATAAGCAAAACTCAAGCTACTATCCACTCCAGATAATTTACGGAAGGTGTAGTTGGGATTGCCATTGTAATTGGTTTCGGAGATAAGGAATGAGCCATCTGGGTAGACTTTTTCGACGAAAGCCACATGTCCGTATTCTGTTGGGGTGCCATGTCCTCCTCCCGCAAAGGAAAGGATAGCTCCTTCTTGTGGACTTGTCCCTGTCTCTCCACCGAGACTTGCGGCTGTTCGTACCCAATCTTGGCCATTGCCCATTGTACTGATAATTGGAATCTTCTCACCATTTTTACCTTTGAGTTTTAGCCCCAGTTGGTTGATACGGGCTGCAACTCCCCAAGTACATTGGCCGTAAGCATATCCCATACCGTCACCACCTCCTGGAATAGAGTTTTCAAAAAGGTCTCCTCGTACAGCTTCAAGTGCTTTTGGATCACTTTGTGCTGTCCCACCGTTTGGTTGACTAAAACCTTTTTCAATTTGGTAATACCACTCACTTGCTCGTGTTTGACGTTCAAGTAGCTTATCTCCACTATTTCCTTCCCAGTAAATGAGAAAGAGTTGGGCAAGACTAGCTGGACTTCCTGAATTTTTGAAAAAGTCCTTTAACCAGTTGGTGTAATAAGGACTATCCCCATGCAACATGAAATCCAGTTGTAACCCCAAGTCATACCACTTTTGATGTTTTCCTTTGGCATATTCCAACAATAAAGTATGTCTGCGTGACCCATCCGCGGTATCTGTCCATTGGCCTAAGCCTAAACCACGTTTAAGTATATTTGGGTAACGTCCATTGTATATAGTTGGACCATTGATTGAGAGCCAGCCCTCATCATCCCACGAACTATCAGTCGCACCAACTGGCGGAGATAAATAGTCGCCTTCAGCTCTTTTTGGATTAATGGAAGATTCTACCGACCAATTTCCTAAAATAGCTGCGATAGCTTGATTGGTCGCACCTTTGCTTTTAAGATAGTCATAAATTGCCTTGGCTCTCTCAAACTCATCACCGCCAAACTGACCGATAGTTGGAAGAATGGTGGTCTGAACCTGAATCACTTTTGGAAAGTAGAAAGCTGGATTGACATAGACCAACTTATCCGTGTCATCATCAACTTTTTGATAGGTGACTTTTAGACCCGTTCCGTCTTTGGTCTGACCAATAATATCTCCTGCCAAGACATGTTGATTTTCACTCACTCGGCCTGAATGAATGCCAAACAAGGTTAGTTTAGTCTTATTCACTCCCTTACCAGATGTCAAAACAACGTTCTCTCCATCAAGAGATACCTTGCCATCCATCGGAGCTACAATGACTTGACCTTCTTTCGCTTCTAAGATGATATGGTGATGAAGCGTTGGTTTCTCATCAATGACCTCATACCCATATCGGTAGGTCATGCTTAAGCTATCCTCATCGGTCTGTCCCTGAAAGGGATTGTCCAATTCTTGAAGGGCTAGATAGTTGCCTCCTTCTGTCAACTCCTTTAACTCTTCCTGGTCCTCATCAGACAGCTTGTAAGTAGGTTCTTTATATAAGTCAGACATGGATTTAATAGAATCTCCACCATTTAAGTCTGTCCACACTTGACTGAGAAACGCTTTGTAGGTCACACCACCTGTTTCCATGAAATCGTCAAGCTTGTAGTCTTGGTATTGATGATTCATGTAAACCATAATCTCATCAATCTTGGTGTAGTAGGCAATCCCTTTTTCGTTGGTTCTCGTATGTTCCGCATCTTCCCACGTCATGTGGGTATAGGCCTTGGTCAACTCCATCTCATCTTGTTGAATGACACTACTACCTGAAACACTCATGAAAAAGCTCATCATCAAAAGGAGTATCAAGAGAATGCCTGAGACAATCCAAGTCAAAGGATTTCCCGCAAGGACAGAAAAGAAAGTCACACTTCCCTTAATGGCTTGGACGATTCCTTTGATACCTGCGACACTTTGTTTTCTCACATGCTTTAAAAAGGTTTGGTAGCGTCTTCTTGGTTTAAGAGGTTTCTGGCGTGTGAATCCTTTTCCCTTTTTGAAGTTCTGGAATCGTTCCTTTCCATGAGAAAATTTTGTTTTGGTAATCCGCACACCAGTCTGACCACTTTTCACAGCCACTTTACCTGCTTGATAAGTAAACCTGCCATAGCGTCTGGCTTTCAGGCTAGTATCTTTCATGGTTCTTAGACCATCTAAATCATCCTCCTGTGATACCAAGTCAAACGATTCGGATGCAGCTAAGCCTAATCCAACTTTGAATTTGGTAGAGTTTTTCTTAGTCTTTTGGACTTTCTTGAGTTGCTTAACCTCACGCTTGGCAGAACTTACGTCTTTTTCTGCACTTAGCCGATCAAATGATTTTTCTTGGTGAAACTGAAAGCGAGACTTCAGGGAAGGATTTTCTTTTTGGAAAGGAAACTTGGACTCAACTGCCTGTTGTTTCTCACTTAGTTTCACTTCTGACAGATGTTTTCTTGCCGTCCGCAAACGCTCTTGAGCTTGAGGAAGTCGATAGTTCTTGATTTCCTTTACCTTCAACAGTCTAGGAGACACATAGGTAATTTCTTTTAGGAACTTCTCTTCTGCTTCCTTTTGGTTACTGAGTAGATTTCCTTTTAACTCTGTTTTCTTTTCCTGAAACAGAGAATTTTGGGCTTGTTTTCGAAATCGTCCTTTTTTAGGAACAGTCTGCTTTAAGGACCTAACTTCTTTCCGATAATGCATACGGGCTGATTTTAAGTTACTTCGAAAGTTTTGCCTAGCCTGTTTGACTAGCTTTTTATCCTCTTTCATCTCATGTCCTCATTTTTTCAGGGTCCGTACTCATGATGTCAAAGAGCTTGGTGTGTTGTGGAATCTTATTCTTGAATGGGACAACGGTGGAACCGGCCTTAATTAAGCCTGCCCCTTTTTCAGGATTAACTAAGTACTTCTCCAGCTCTTTAGAAAGCCCAAGCATATGTACCAATTCTTCTCGATCGCTCTTAGCCTGTTTCAAAAGAATCATGAACTCGCTATTGGCAATAATGCGTCTGCCATTGGCATCCAAAAGAAGCGTTTCTACATTCTGAGTAATGCCTGTCGGTATCGCACCATACTTACGGACACGACTCCAAAGTTTGAAGAAGAAATCAGAGGCATACTTGTCTAATAAGAGAAGCTGCATTTCATCAAAGTAAATCCAGGTCTTCTTCCCTAGTTTTTGGTTTTTGACCACCCGATTCCATATCTGGTCAAAGATAACCATGAGGGCAATCTGTTTTAATTCATCGCCTAACTTTTTGACATTGTAAATCAGGAAATGACTGTCTGTTTTAATATTGGTTCGATGTGAAAATATGTCCAGCGACCCTTCCACATAGAGTTCCATATCCAGTGCCAAGTCCTTAGCTTCCTGTTCAGGTTGTCGAGCTAAGACAAAGACCCATTCGACCAAGGATGGTGTGACAAAATGCTTATAGGTGAGTCGTGTCACACGGTCAATCAAGGACTTCTCACGACCATCCATTTTGCGGTCCAAGAGCTTTCCAATCCAAGACAAGAGAAATTCGGACTTGACCTTAACTGGATCCTCATCCATATTCTCATCTGATAGATCTAAGACATTTAAGAAGGTAGTGGAATCTGGGGCAATATCAATACTCTCCCCGCCAAAGGCTTGACCGATAATACTATACTCATTTTCTGGGTCAACAATAATAATTTCAGTATCACTATCTGCTTCCTTGAGCTTAGTTGAGATGATTTCGTGTTTTGTCGCCATCCCTTTGCCAGCTCCAGAAGTCCCTAAAATCAAACCTGACGGAGTATTTAACTTGCCACGGTCAATACTGATGATATTACTTGAGATTTGATTGATGCCATAAAATTTCCCACCCTTGTCCTGAATATCTACGGAAGTCCAAGGGGCATTCACGGCAATGTTTGAAGTCAATAGAGACCGAGAAACACCTTCGAGATAGTTCTTCCCAAATGGCAAGAGACTATTAAAAGCAGCTTCTTGCATATAGGTCAAATTATCAATAATCATATCATTAGACCCTGCCACTTGCTTGATAATATCAAGAGATTGTTTGAGTTGATCTTCAGTATCCGCCAGCACGCCAATTAGAAATACGGTGTCAAACAGTTTATCTCCTGTCTGGGTCATGGTTTGAAGAAGAGCTTCTGCTTCATTGATGTTGTTCTCAAGAACATGGCCGACCTTCTCCAAATAGATTCCAGTCCGAGCCATCTTTTGTTGTTCCCCAATCTTTTGCGATTCCATCAAGGTCTTCTTGGTTCGTAGCTTGGTCATGGTTTCAGACTTGGTAGAGCCTTTAGCATGTAGGCTCATCATCACTTCCAAATCTGACTGCATGAGGTCACGAATAAATTTATCCCCTAGTTCCATACCGTAATCACGAACATAGACAATCTGTAATAATCGATCGTCCAATTCAATATGATTCTTATGTTTAAAGGAAAGGTAGGTTGGGGCAATAAAGTGTTTGGTGGATTGACCTGAGAGGGTCAAATCCTTGTAAGAGAACGGTGAATGATTTTCACCACGCAACATATCCGCAAGGACATTCACTCGCTCCTCTCCACCGAGTAAACCAAGAGATACATCAATCTCTGAAAAGCCACTCTTGAAATATTCCCCAATCTGTGACAGAGAACGAAAAGCTACTTTTGGTGTTTGGTCGCTCTTGCCAAATGAAAGAAACTTGACGGCTGAAAAGTTGTTCTCACCCGCCTCTAAGTTGGCATCCATCATGCGATTCAATTCATCACGATAAGCATCAAACCCATCTTCCTGCAAGGGATAGAGAATACTCTTACGGAATTTTTCCAAATTAACTTTTTGATTGAAAATAGTCAGTTGGAAATTGGTCTGATCATCCAGTGAATTGATTAAATCGGAATATTTCTCCACGATAGCTCCCTTATCATCTAAGCCAACTGTTTGATAATTAACATCTCCTAAAAGATAGGTTTGTGAGAAATAACTTGGACTGACCTGCATAAGGCCATTCTGAAAAAGCCCTTGATAGGCTAACGTATTTACGGTAGAAGGTCTGATCTCCTGTTTCTGTGTTTTCGTCTTTTGCTTTTGGTCATTAGAAGAGGTCTTTGGTTTCATTAAGTGTTTTAATTTTTTCACGTTGGTCTCCTTTTCTTCCAGTAAATGTACGATCTGGTACTGTTAGTTCATAATGAAAACGGTACTTGAGGTAGGTTTCAAATGGTAAATCATTAGGGCGATAGACCCCAAATAACATGAGTGGAATGGTAAAGCTAAAAACAAAACCATAGACAAACCAATCCCCAAATTGCCAATAAAATAGGTTCAAGCCCAGTACCAAAATGGTTAGGGCGACAGCTGGAAATACAAAAATAACCTGTCTAGTTGTAAATCCCAGCCATGCCCTGTGTTGAACCTTTGAGATGTCCTTAAAGACACGTGTGTTCATAAATGTTCTCCAATCTAAGTAAGCTATAAAAAGAGGAGGCGAGATAGTGACTCCCTTCCTCCTACATCCCCAAAATACTTCGGGCGGTTCGTTGACTACCTACTAAGGCAATGATTAACAATATGGCCTGTACCAAGCCACCAAACATAATGGCGAGTGATTCCATAACTCCAGCTCCATTTGATACGGCAATCTTTCCAGCCGATTCAAACAAGGGAACAAGAGATACAATTAGAAAAATCAAAATACCTTGAACGGCATATACCATGATGTTTTTAAGGTAACCAATCCCAACACTTCTCCAGTCATCACTAAGAAAGGTCGGAATGGTAACAGGGGCAAAGGGTATCATCAGATAGAGTTGTATAAAGCGAATGGTAATCAAGATATTGACAACCATGATACTGGCCATTCGTACCAACCAAATGAGAATCGCAAAAAAGCCAATAATCATTTTACCTACAATTCCAGATCCCTTAATGCCTGAGATGGTATCATAATTAGCACCACCATTTGTGACAAGACTTGCCACTTGTTCAATAACATAAGAGGCAATGGCAATAATGGCTTCCACAATAACCGTCGTATTGGTAATCACGACCGCGACCATGATGTAGCTGACAATCATAGGTGCCATAGCTTCAAAGGTCATTGCACCACCTGAGTTTGCGATTTTCTTGGCCATTTTTGAAAATTCGAGTACGAGAACAACCGCAAGAATAGCTACTCCCAAGGGTTGCATAATCCCCTTGGTAATGGCTGTCATGTAAGACCAAACCGTCGGATTAAAGTCCGCTAGTGACTTAACCAAGTTGGCGGTTGATTCTAAATCCACTTGAAACCCTTCAAAAAGGCTATCGCTAGACACTTTTTCAGAGGCTAGATATACAAAAGATGACGTAAAATTCATTATCATGTCATGTGCTGTCCTCCCCTAAATGGTAATCTGAGTCACAAAAGTACCCGCGGCTCCCACCATGACCCCACCAACAATTTCTAGAATGGCATTTCGGACACCTGGCCCACCATCTTTAATGTTGGTTGAAAGGTTGATAATGCCCATGACAACAAGAAAGGCTCCTACTGCAATCAAACCTTTTTGTAATAGAGACATGGCTTGGGAGAACATGGAGCTGGCGTCCACTCCGTAAACAAAGCCTGTTAGTTTTTGATTCATATAATTCCTCATTTCTATTAATATAGTGTCGTTTCTGTGCTTAAATCCCTTATTTTATGGCCTGACAAATCTACTTCTTCCTCAGCGGTTAGGGGATCGATGTGATAGTGCCACCAGCGTTCATCAGACTCCTTATCCGCAAGCCATTTCCAATTCTTATGTTTGGGTGGAAAATATTTCTTGGTTCGAAAAACAGGAACCCCTGCAATGCGTACAAGGCACTCATCTCGTTTCATATTCCCGACTTCATCAGCCGTCATCAAGTCACGGGCAATTTTCTGGTGAGAGGTAGAACTTGAGCCAGTCTGCCCAAAAGAACGACTGGTACTTCTGACATCAATGGTTTGTTTGCCTAATAGACCACTCATAAATTTGAAAGTTTCCTCGTCATTTCCACCCAAATAGAGGAGGCTATCACAGTTTCCCAGAATAGTTTTCCAAGCCTCTTTTTCCTTATAAAGTCCTTGGAGTTGGGCGATATTTTGTAAGATTGGAACTAGACTCATGTTCCTAGAGCGAACTGTTGAGGTTTGTTCAGCAAAGTCTGGGATTTCTCCGACATTCGCAAACTCATCCAGATAGCTTCTAACATGAATCGGCAGTTGCCCTTTAAAGTCAACATCAGCCTGTCTGGTCAAAGTGGAGAAAACCGTAGAGAAAAATAAAGCAGATAGGAAACGAAAGGTAGTGTCATTATCTGGAATAACAAGATAGACCATGGTCTTTTGAGTGCCCCACGTTTTCAAATCCATAGTGTCTCTTTGCGTCAAATCAATCACCGATTGAATATTAAAAAGGGCAAATTTAGCTGTTGTGACCGCAATCACCGAATCCAATGTCTTATCCTTATAGTTTTGAAAATCTGCCCAATTTCGCATGGTAAAGTTCTCGTGACCATATTTTTTAGCGTAATCTTCAAACAGGACTTCAAGTATACTTTTGTCCTGATTATCTCCCTTTGATAAGAGTTTGATGAGTTTACCAATCTCAGAAAAGGCTGGATAACGGCCACGTTTACGTCTTGCTTCCTGCTCTTGCTTGGAACTTCCTGGTGGATTGTAAAAATCTACCAAATAAGAGGCAATAGCTCTCACCAATGTCATGGAAGCCTCGTCCCAAAATGGATCACTGCGCGAACCATTTCCTTTGGTATTATTAAAATAGACCGTTAACATGCGGTTCAAATCATTCTCTGTTTCTACATAACGAAAGGGATTAAAACCGTCCGAATTAGTCATATTAACCAAGTCTAAAACCTTGACCTGATAACCGTTCTCTAAAAAGAGTTTACCTGTCTTCTCAGCCAAATGGTCTTTAGGATCAACGACAATATTGGAACAATTAAGTTGGATAAGGTTGGGCTTCACAAAGCGAAAGGTCTTGCCTGCCCCAGAACCCCCAATGACAATCAAATTTTTATTTCGGTCAAACTGGGGTTTCTTCTTTTCCAACAAGGTTAGACGAACATCACGAGCCAAAATCGTGTCATTGAAAGGATTCTTACTGTAAAAGTTCCGCTTTTCCTTACTGTTTCCAAATCGTGCAGAACCGTATTCTTCCCCTTCTCGATAGACCTTCTGTCCTGTCGATACATAAAGATAGACTAGCGTCATCGTTAGAACCCCAAGGATAAAGGCAAGAAGAGATTTTTGAGTAAAGGAAAATAGCCATAAAGGATTGAAAACCTGATTTAACCCCTCTCCTAAGAGGTAGGCAATACGTTCCATAGGTGGGGCATTGGTTAAACTATCATAGAGCAGGGTTAGACGATGGCAGAAATAACCAAAGGCGAGCCCCAAGAGTCCAAAGACAAATGCTTTTTGCCTGGAATACATTACAAGGTCACCTCCTTGGTTTTGACTGCCGAAGGTTCTGTCACTCTAATTTTCTCTTTGGCCAGTTCTATCTCTTGATCCAAGGTTTTATCAAAGGTTAAACCTTCTAGCTTCTCTGGATTAGACATCAGTTTCTTCAACAATTCATCCAAGTGATGATCAAGCAAGGTCTTATCCTTGGCATAAAAGTAGAGATAGTCTTTTTGCCAACTAATTGCGATTGGCAGTTTTTCTGACTCCATCAACTCCTTAAATTTCTCCACATCTATTGGCTTATCCAATATGTCTTTACTAACATCAATCGCTTCAATGGCGTAAGGGCTTTGAAGAAGTTCTTCCAGTTTTTGAACCCCAATCTTATAAGCTGAATCTTGAGCTAAGGCTTGCCTAGCCGACCATTCTAAGAGCTTTAAGAGGGTTCTAACTGTCAATAAACTACTTCTTTCCACGTATTGCATCGCTTGACGTTCTTGTTGTTCAGATGACATGGTGACCTCCTCTTTTTTTCGATTCCCTCTCAAACATAAGGTGTTTCCATAATACGGAAGCACTCTTGATTTTGGTATCACAAGAAAGTTACGACATAAGCCAAACTATTCCAAAGTAAATGTAAGGCGATTGCCGTCATACAATCAGTTTTCAATCGAACAACAGCCAAGGTCAAGCCAAGACAGCTATACATGAGCCAACTCCCTAACTGATTAGGTCCATGGGATAGAACAAAGAGAAAACTGGTCACGCCTATTTGTTCAAAAGGGAATGTCAATTTTTCCCACAGAAATTGCCTATAAACAATCTCTTCAAGGATACTTGCATTGGCCAGAAACAATAAAAAGATAATAGGAAGAACCTGTTTTCCTACTTGTACCAATACCGCTTGATTCCTAGTCTGAACTGGAAATAGGAAGCTGATGAAGACTGCAAAAGCAACCATAGCCACAAAGCCAAGAAGCAACCAACTTAGGCGATTTTGTACGCCCACAAATTTTAATTGAACAGTTTTATGACGGGCAATCTCTAGGCAAGTCACACTTAATAGGACCAATTGTAGCAAGACTACACTCTCTATTGTCAGATACTCTTTCAGGTATAAACTCACCAGAAGACTGTTAAGCTGTATGGCTAGAAAAAACACAACTATCCTTATCATTGTCACCTCTTGAATAAATCTTCATAATCAATATCTAAGACTAGAACGATTCGCTCAACCCATCTAGTTTGTGGCATCAGACGATTGGATTTGTAATGTCGCAGTTTTTGATAGAGGCGATTAAATTCACTGGGATAAACATATTGACCTTTGAATACTTTGCGAGCTAGTTCTGCCCAAGTGAGGTCTTTTTCTGCCAGAATGATTTCTAAATTGTCCCAAAATCGTTCATTCATCTTCACACCTACCCTGTCACTTGTTTCATCAGGCTGGCCTGAAACAGTTCTTCTTTTACCTGTCTGGGAAGAAAGGTTCGCACTTCGTCTAGCCCAATAGCTGGATAGACATGATTCTGACAAACAATGAGTGGCAACCGAAGATTCTGGTCTGGCTTTTGGAGAATGAGCTGAATCATCTCATTCAAACTTATCGAATATTGACGTTTAAAGCGAAGAAATCGTGGCGACAGCAACTCAAAACAATCCGTGGTTTTGGCAAAGAGTGACAGTAAGATTTCACGGTTTACATCACACGCTTTTGTACAACGATAAGTCACCCCATAGGTCGTCAAAATGGTTAGTAAATCTTGATTTGTATTGGCATTATTTCCTAGATATACCTCAAGCATAGGCTCCTCCTTATAGGGTTAGGCTATTTTCAACTGTTGGTTCAGGAGTTGAGAAATAGCGACTCATATCAATGGGCATCCGTCCTTCACCAAAGCACTTGACCGTCACTAAAGTCGTTAAAATGCCATCCTTTCCCCTAGCAGAATAATTTTCACCAAAGGCACGAAAGGCCAAGTGATTGTCTTTCGTCAATAATGTATCTACACCATTTTTAATATCCCTAGTTTCCATAAAATCCGAAATTCGATGAAGATTGGATTCGTAGAATAGGGGATCATTCATCTCTTTGTGGTAATCATCTTCAAAAGTCACCTCAAAGTCACAATCAAAATTGGGGAGCGACAGTATCTTTTGTAATAACTGATTGGTTTCAACTTGGTGAATATGTTCATCTAATTCAGTACACTCTAGGATACTTTTCTTATGTAGTAGGTTCATGTTTTTCTTCCTCTTCCGTTCTTCTAAATTCTCTCGCAATGGCTTCAATAACTGTGACAGTCACGCTATTGCCGGCCTGTTTGTATAGTTGGCTCTTACTAGAAACACTCTCTGCTCTTTCATAAGCCCAGTCAGGAAAGCCTTGAAGTCTGAAACACTCTCTTGGTGTCAGTCGTCTTATTCTCAAGCGATAAAGTTTCCCCTCTAAGACAATGCCTGTGACTTCATACCACTTATCCTGTCGATATTCCAGAGCAGCAACCACCACTCCCATATTGTCTGAAGTCGTCAGAGTATTGGATATTCCCTTTCCCACACGTCCCCTACGTTTGGTTGAGTCTGGATAAGCCAGATTGACAGAGTCTCCAAGAGTTGCCTTTGCGTACCCTGTTTTTGTGGCTTCCTTGATTTTCAGAAATGGCAGCTCCTCCCTCAGCAAAATCTTTGGCACCTTGTCTCCACCTTGCATGGTGGTCAAAGTCGGTGACAAGCCAGAAATGTCAAATACTCTTCCAGTCTGGTCAAAGCTAGTCGGCAGATTTCCTGCGACAACAACTCCGTGTCTGTCTTGACTGGTCAAAGTAAACATAGGGTCTTGATTGTCCTTAAATCGACGACCATGTTGCCGTTTTTCTAGTCTATCTGGTGTTAAGACTGGAATGGCGATTTTAGCTCCCTCTCCTTTACCTCTTGTAAGTGTAGGAGCAAGTCCACTCATCAGATAGACTTCACCATTCAAACCACGTTTAGAGGGATTGATATTTCCTAGCCTTTCAAGATGAGCTGGGCTGTTTTCTCTTCTGAGAGGAAATATGAATCTGGAACGGTATCTTCTAGAATGTCCGATAATAAAGACCCGCTCTCTGTTTTGCGGGACTTGGAAGTCCTTACTGTTAAGCACCTGCCATTCGACATCATACCCCAATTCATCCATCGTGGAGAGGATAGTGGCGAACGTCCGTCCCTCGTCGTGATTGAGTAGGCCTTTGACGTTTTCCAAAAATAGAAAACGTGGTTGGATTTGTTTGGCCGCTCGAGCAATCTCAAAAAAGAGAGTCCCTCGAGTATCTTCAAATCCCAGTCGTCTGCCTGCGAGTGAAAAAGCTTGGCAAGGAAATCCCCCGCAGATGATGTCCACTTGCCCTCTAAATTGTCTAAAGTCATGGTCTGTGATCTCTTTAATGTCATGGTATTCTATTTCCCCTTCTGTGTTAAACATGGCTTTATAAGATGTTCTGGCGAATTTATCAATTTCACAAAAGCCCAGGCATTTATGACCCTGTGATTCCATCCCTAGCCTAAAACCGCCTATCCCAGCAAATAAATCTAAAAATTTCATTTTTCCTCTCTTTCCAACTAAAAAAGAGCCTTACACTTGTAAAACTCTTGCTTATATATGATCATCCATTTCTGGTGCACGGATGATTTCAACAATCAAAATGACGATAGAAATCAGATAGATTCCACCTAGTATCCACCAAATCACCTTATTCACCTCCTTTTACTTCTTGTCGTCTCAGTTGCTTGGTCCACTCTGACAGCACACCATTAAATACGTATTCAGCTATTACTTCCGCTGACCGAGCAAATCGCATATGTTCCAATGCATACTGATAACGGTCACTAAAATAAATCATGGCATAGTCACTAGCAGACTGAGATAGACCTGTCTGTCTTAACTGGTCATGAACCAAACCCCAAATATAGTCTCGATCGTACTTGGTCACGCCATCGACTTTTGAAGTAAAGTTCTCTTCTTGTTTCTCATCTACTAGCTGCCTCTCCTCCTCGTCCTCAATAAGGAAATCACTCCCTTTAGTTTCACTATATTTAGTCTCACTTCCTTCAGTCTCACTAGGGGCTGAATATAAGACCGGCCCCGTCTTTCTTTGAGACCCCCCTAGTGTTTTTTTAACACTAGCCCCGTCTGTATGTAAGACTGGGGTAGTTTCATGTTCTAATTCCCCCAAGTAAATTTTATTTGCCATTCGACCTCTTTCACTAGAGGATTGTTGGACTTCATCAATTAAGCCATAGTCACGTAAGGTTTTCTTGATAGAGAGTAATTTTGACTTTGAACAGCCTAAAAGTGCCATCAGATTGGAATTGGAATAAATCAAGTAAATAGCCCCATCCTCATCAATCCAGCCCTTACTCAAAGACAACTCCAACCGATCTTTTAAAACCGCGTAGGCTACCTTAACCTCCAGTTTTATATCCTTATACCGTTCACTCTCAAACAAAATTTTAGGGAGTTTATAATAACGCTCTGATGTCTGATATTGATTAGCGGTAATACGTTTCATGATTGTCCCTCCAAGACTAAAATTCCAACATTTCCAAATTCATCAAATCGGATTAAACCTACTTGTTCCAATTCATCAACAAGATGAGTTGCTTTCACAATATCAACTCCTAAAATAGCCACGAGATGACACATCACGATTTGGCGTGATGATTGTTCCTTCTTTTGCATGAATTCCTCCTGAAAATAAAAAAACGAGAACACTTAGTAAAATGTCCTCGCTTGTGCGATATGATATTATAAATAAAAAATAAATTTTTCCTCCTTAATGACAGATTGTAGAACACTCAAATCCTTGATTTGACAGCGTTTTAAGCACCTGTCATTATTATGACACAATCCCCGCCAGGAAAAGCAACTCCTGACCAGCGATAGCGTTCAGGATCCCGAATTTGCACTACAACATTCCCACCTTTATCCTCAATCAAACACATATTGGTCAGTGTGACCATTTCTTTTCTAGCCATCATAACTCCTTACATTTCAAAACAAATCTGTCAATCAATTTCTCTCTGTCACAATCAACAATAGAAACCAAGTACATCTATTCTATCAAAAAAAGCCAAGGCCGACTAGCCTTGACTGAACACTACCATCGAGGATTGGCTTCAAAAACCCAGCGACGGGTCCAACTATGACTTTGCCCCGGCGAAAGCCTAATGGTCTGAATAATTTCTGGACTGACAATGTGGTCTGTCGCCCATAGGAGTAAGCTGGTCGGCTTGACACTATCAATCCCAGTTACGCTAGCCTGGGCTCCCTTATGACTGAGTTTCCAGGTAAATGTATCACCGAGGTTTGCCTTATCGGTGCTAAGAACACTGAGGGAAACATCCGTTTCACATTTTTCGAAGGTGATGGCCTTACCATCCGCAATAAAGTTGTTATGGTCATAGCCACCAAAACCTTCTAAGCGATCATGACCCAGATCATTCATATCTGGCAAGTCCAGATGGTAATCCGGTGAAATAGCCATACCGTCGATACTCAAGAAATTATGGCAATATTCTTCTGTTTCAAATGCCTTGTCGCCAACATTGGTGATTGTGGCTTCTAAAATAAGAGTATTCTCCTCGATCCGAATAGTCTTTTCAATCTCAGCAGCAATTCCCAAACAAGCTACCGCTTCTGTAAAAAATGTAGCAGAAGTTTCCGTATGGCTGTAGGTGACAGGATAGGGAATGACCTCATCGTATTTATGGGCAAATTGGTAACCTAGTTCACTATCCTGCTTAATCAAGCCCACACCTAATTTAGGGAAATAGTCACCAACTTGAGCCCCAGCAGAAAAATCTCCTGAAAATTCGCAACACAGCCCTCTACCACCAGACGATAAATGCCGTAGGTTCATAGGCTCATTAGCACCAAAGTGTGTATCGCCATCCAGTGTAACATCTGAAATAAAGCCTGCTCGATCAAAACGAAAAGTATCATTTGGCCGTTCGCCTGGTTCAGAAATTTCAACACGTAAACGATTATTGGTCAGTAAAATCATAAAAACCCTCCTTGATTCAGCCTTATTATAGCACATCAAAGCGGGTCATTCAATGATTGTTATATTATTCTTTTAAGTTTTTGTCTGCTAATTCCAAGATCATTCGGTATTCTATTCGCTCTGCTCCTAGATTGACAATTTTCTTTAGGCCATCAAAACGGAAGCCAACCTTTTCATAGAAGGCAATTGCACGCGCATTCCCCTCCAATACCCAGAGAGAAACCCGATGGTAGCTCTGCAATTTTTCCAAGGCCGCCTGCATCAACTGGTAGCCAATCCCACGATCATAGAAATCCGCCAAAACATAGAGGGCGTAGATCTCGCCAGCCTCCTGTAAATCTTCCTGACTGCTGGCACCATGGCAGACAAAGCCGATGACTTGGTCATCCTCCAGAGCAACCAAGATATTTTGAGGATAACGGACAGCCCAGTCTTGACACCGTTCCAAGGTGTAGGTCTTTTGGAGAAAATCCTGCGGTAACAAATCAGCATAGGCTTCCTGCCAAGCCTTCCAATGAACATAAGCCTTGCCTTGAATTTCCTTCTCAGTTTCCATATCTTTGATAAACATATACTACCTCAAACTTTTAACAGTACATTTTATATTATATCATTCTACATGGTATTAACAAGATAAAAAGGCTCTTCCTTACCAAACCAGAAATAGCTGACTGGAGAATAGAGAGCCTTTTACTTTCATTGAATTGGATTTTATTGTAAATCGTACGAAACTACAAGCTCTTCCATCATAACTGCTAGTCGCATCTGAATAAGAGCTACTTATCTTCGCTAGGTTTGATAGAGTCCATCTAGGCTAGATGGACCCTGCCATTTTCTGCTAAAAATCTACAAGAAACCAATTATTTTCCTAATAAAATTTTCTTAATGATAGTTAGATTTTTTTTTTTTGGGGGGGGGAGAGTTATCTTTAATAAATCATTTGATTGGTAAACAATCATTTTCTAGTAGACAATCTTGCAGCTTTTACCCTAGCTAGAAAGGGCGATATATAAAATACCACTACTAGTATATCACCCCCCCCCCTCATTTTTCAAGGCTTTTGCTTGAATTGTTTAAACAATTTTATATTTACTATTCCAAACCCAGAGCTCGAAATAATCTGTGGCTATTTCAATTTCTTCCTTGAGGTTGCTCAATTATATGTGAAAATTAGAAATGCGGAAAAAAATGTCATACTTCCGCTCCGGGATTGATAGGTAAACCTAAAAAATTCCCAGAGCTAGTGGAGGTCCAAGCATTCACGGTTAGACCGAATAACCATTGTTCCACTGTTCCATAGCTGGATCTGTTACTAGTCTATCTAAAAATGGGAAAAAGGGAGTGGGAAAGAACTCGACTAGTTAAAAAAGAGTTCGTCAACAAGTCCTTATTTCCAGTTGTTGAGCTGAAACAGTCTATCCCCAGACTGTTTCACTCCCACCCCCGCACAGCTCAAAAGGTTCAGTGAACCTTTTGAGGTTGGAAATAGAGCGAACTTTGTTCGCAACAGTCGTAATGGTCAGATTTGGAGTGTAAAACACGAACAAATCTGCCAATCAACCGCTGCGCTGAGATGTTGACACGAACTCTGAAAAGTGGTGATAGGCTTTTTGCCCAGCTTCTTTCAATAGATTATGGATTGAAAATAGATGTTCTAAAGTCGTTTGTTGATTGCATCAAGGCTTGATAAATCTTAATTTTCAAAGTTGATAGTCGGCTCTTATCGCTACCATAAGATTTATTTTGAATATCCGCATCAATCGCTTCTCTAATCAATCTTTGAAGGTCATCATAGCTCGCAATCCTTACTTCTTTCGTTGAGTTTGCAACACCTAATTCATACTGAATAGTGAATGGTTTCAATTTACCTGCTTGGGCCTTATCCACACGCTCCATGAACATGGCTTTCTTGAACTCTTCCCAACTTGCATACTGGCCATTAAAGACTTGGTCAAAGACGTGTTTATCTGTAATCAAGCCTGTATTTTTCTTGTTCCAAGTATCATAAGTAATAGAATTCTGGCTCATGGCATAATCAGACAACTGATTAGAGGCATATGGTACAAAACCATCTGTGTAACCTTTGGCAGCAATTAGCTCAAAGGCCATGCGACGGAACATAAAGTCACCTGGCGAGCCATTTGGATTAGACAAGGCTGAATAGTTACCTGCAAACATCGGAACGCTGTAGTAGCCATTACGTTGTAAGTTTTGGTCGTATTTAGCACTTTGATAGCCATAACGATCAATGATACTTCCATTGATTAGGTCATCAAATGTAGTCAATTTAGCAGCATCTTCCTCTGTCAGGGTCGCCATTCGGTTACCAGCATGGGTATCTTTGCCATTTTCTTGAATGTAGTAATTTTCCAGTTTGAGGAACCAGTCCTTCTTAACGGTATTTGGCTTTTCAAGGACAGTCATTCCTTCGATGTAGTCTAGTAGATAGAGAACATCAAATTGATTGTGGAAATACTGGTTAAAGTCCGCTTCGCTGTTGAAACGAGCAGTCGGATCTCCGACATGCACACGATTAGCAGCGTCACTATTGAAGACAGCATTGAAACCAAGGATTGTGCGATCGACAGAAGATACGTTTTGGAGCAATCCATCAGCATATACTTCCATTCCTTGTCCCATCCGGCGACCATATCCTTTAAGATAGGTACTTCCATCCTGGTTATGCACCATTTCATGGGTATAGAGAGTTGTACCATAATTGTCTAGCATATTATAGAGGACATAGAAGGTTTCTTTTCCGTTTGCATAGGCAGTTTTGGTTCCACCCTCTGCATACCACTTGTTAATCGGGCCATAGTAGTCTTGAATTGCATCTACATCGGCGAGTAAACTACGATAGACTTTCTGACCATCTGGGCCATTCATCAGGAAGCCTTCATTATTTAGCACCGTGCGGAAGAGCTTGTCACGATTTTCATCATCAAGGATCTTATACCAGAAGTCAGCATTGTCCCGCTGCATTTCAGCCGCCTTATCGACCAACTGACGAACACTATCTCGTTTAGCAGGGTCTTTGTAATCATCTACATAATGTTCGTAGGAACCTACTGCTAAGGTGTTCATGTTGCTGATGATGAAGATGTCCTCTTGCGGCAGGGTTAATAGAGGCAAGAGCATCTGACGGTATTCCCAAGCTGGATTGGTAATCTTATCGTAAACAGCAAGTGCGTACTTGCTATGTTTCTCAGCGCTATCTTGCTTGGCTGCCGCTTCTGCAACCTGCGATTTACTCTCAACAATATAGGCCTTGGTTGTTTGTTTAAACCAGTCATTGTCTGATAGATTTGGCAAGAAGAGTTTACGGTAGGCTTCCACCATGTCGAATAGACTAGCCTTGTTATTTTGCTTACCAATAGCTGCAGCATAGGTACTTACGTTGTTATGGGCACGAAGAACCTCATAGCCACCATTGCCAATTGCCAAAATCATATCAAGGGCAGAGGCAGCATCATTTCCGAAGAAGTCAGGTTCAAAGATGGTCAAATCTTTGGTATTCATCTCTCCGAAGTTGATGTCATACCAACGGTTCAAGTAGGTCAAACCAAGCACGAAGGCTTCTTTATTGTTAGTGATTTTCTCTTTGATGTAGTCCTCAGAAGCCTGACCTTGACCATTTAGACTAGCAACCAAAATCTTACGAACATTGCTTTCTAGGTTGGCCATCACTTGGTCATAGCTTTCACCAAAGTAGAAGTCTTTAGCTGTGCCAGTCTGAGTATTAGCATCCAAAGTCGTTGGATAGTTGATAACCGCCTTCATAGCATCCGAATCAAGGATTACAGAAGAAAGACTGCTTACCAAGTCATTAACAAGGGCGCTTCTGTCATTCAAGAATGATTCTGGCGTGTAAATCAAGTCTGTACCTGAGATAGTGTACTCTACTACATGATTATTCTTGAAGTCTTCTAGATAAGAAACAGTCTTATAATCCACCGTTCCATCTGCATAGTGAAGCATAATCTTATTGATATTAGCCTTCTCAGCGTAGACATCTGCAACAACATCCTTATCCTTCATTGGAACAACATCAAGCAAACGAACTCTGTTGAGTTTGTCATCTGTCGCAATCTTATTTCCGTAGTAAACAAGGAGTTCCTTGTTGTAGAACGGCAGGATTTTCTCCATATTGTAGTAAGCAATTTCATGGTCAGCCTGAGCCTTATCTAGTGTTAAATAATTGACAGAATAAGGGTTAAGATTGAGAGGTTTTGAATCTTCCAAAGTCGCTTGGATCTTCATAGCTTCAACTTTTGCTTGTGCTTCTTCATTCGTGATAGCCTTGACATTGCCCAATGTGTCTGAAGTTGTTGTGAAGCCGTCTTTAATCTTACCGGTTGGATTTGCTGGTTGACCGATAATACTTGTCGCACCAGTCATATCGCTGATAACGTTATTAACATTACCACTATATGGAGCATAGGCACCAGTTACTTGGTTGGCACCTGCAATGCCGCCGACTATACCACCTGTTTCTGTCGTCACTATAGAGCCTGTTGCGTACGAATTATAGACACTTCCTGGTACATCGTAGACAAGCATGGTACGTCCGACAATACCACCAGCTACTTGGTTTTCTGTACCTGGGAGAGTAATAGTTGCATCAACCTTGGCATTTCCAACACTTGCCATCGTACCGTTACCCAAGATACCACCAGTTAGACTTGCAGCGGTTCCGGTTACTTCGATACTACCCTTGAAGGATACATCCTTGATAGTCGTATTAGTTGCCGAATGAACTAAACCAGATACGTTTTGCAGTCCTTTTAGGTTGGCTTCTACAGCCACGTTTGTGACTAATGCATTATTAGCATTAACGGCAATTGTAGCAAGAGGATTAGTGGTGCTTGTCTGTAAATGAGCATTCTTGATGTCCAAGTTTTGAACTTTACCACCAAGGTTATAGAAAAGTGGAGCTTTCAAGTTACTGATTGAGAAAGCATATCCGTCATTCAATCCATCTAAGCTACCGCTAAAATTCTGAACATAAGAAGCTACATCTCCAACAGGAACTTCATTAGCATCCAAATGAGAACCCAATTTAAATGTGCCGCCTGGATTTGCCTTCATGGCGTCAATCAAGGCTTTGAAGGAAGTATAGGTATTTGCATCCGTTACCATCTTCGGAATGTAAAATTCACGATTTGCAACGTATTGGCTGTTCTTATCCTCTACCAACTGTTCAAAGGAAGAAACCAATTTGAAGACTGCCTTGCCATCTAAGGTCGTTTCTTCAACGCTAGAAACTGGAAGATAGACTTCTTTAAAACGATCGGATGTTACTTTGATAAATAGTTCATTAGCCGATGCTGGAATTTCTTCTAAAAACTCTTGACCGACATACTTACCATCTTTACGGCGGTAAACCGTCACTGCATCAATGTCCTTGATTTCAATCTTCTTGTAAACTAGATCAAACTGGCGCATGCTTTCAATAATAGCTTCTTGCTCAGAATTTTGTTCTTGCTCATTTAATGTATAGAAAATCTTAGTTTTCACAGTATAGTCTGTGTAGAAGTCCAGATTTTCAAGTGTTAGCTGACCATTTGGATCGTCAATAGCTTGTTCTTTAACCAAAGCACCTGTATTGTCATACAAGAGTGCAACTGCTCTAAGGAAATTAGCAGTTTCATCTGTCAACTTGTAGCTGATTGTCGCTGACTTAGCATCGTCATTTTCTACCAGAGCTGTGATAATCACTTGTGGTACTTTCTCAACTTTTGTACCACGCGCAATGACTTGCTTAACTGGTTCTTTGGTAATTTCTTCTGTTACAGTAGGATTTTCCTGACGAACGCCCTTGATGGTCTGGTAAGTTGTCGTTACTGTCTTAGAACCATTTACTCCCTTGGTCACAACCTTAGTCTTACCTACTAGAAGTGTTGGGTCATCAATGTATTCTGTTTCAAATGGAATATCGACCGTTTCTTTGTCTTCTTCCGTACCTTCAATTGGCTTGGTTCCTTTGAGAACTTCCTTTGTCGTTGGCTCAACTAGAACCTTTTCAGTCACAGTTGGATTTGGCTGACGAACACCTTTGATAGTTTGGTAAGTAGTAGTTATTTCCTTGCTACCATCCTTACCTTCAACCACTACTTTTTCTTCATCCGTGTAGAGGTCAGCACTTTCACTTACCTTGGTTTCAAAGGCAATGGCTACAGTTTCCTTATCTGTTTCTGTTCCTTCGATTGGTTTGGTACCTTTGAGAACTTCCTTGCTTGTTGGTTCAACTACTACTGTTTCAGTCACAGTTGGATTTGGCTGGCGAACTCCGTCGATTGTCACATAGGTTGTTGTGATGTTTTTACTACCATTTTTGCCTTCCGTAACAACCTTTTCTTCGCCAACATAGAGGTCAGCACTTTCGCTTACCTTGGTTTCAAATGGGATTTCAACTGTTTCTTTTACAGCCTCTGTCCCCTCAACTGGAGTTGGGCTAGCGGGTTTCGTGCCACGAGCAACAACTTGAGCTGCTGGCTGAGTAGTTACCAATTCAGTAACTGTAGGATTTGCTTGACGAACACCGTTAATGACCGTATAGGTTGTTGTAATAGTGGCAAGACCGTTTTGACCAGCAGTAATGATTTTTTCTTCTCCAACTGGCAAGGTCGCATCGTCTTGATAACTAATCTCGAACGGAAGGACTTTGGTATCTTGCTCTGTTTCCGTGGTAACCACATCAGCTTTCTTTGTACCAAGACGAACAATTTCCATCACTGGCAAGCTTGTTACGGAGCTTGAAACTTGCTCAGATTTAAGCAAAACACCATCAGCGTAGAAATTCTTGATAACAGTCGTTTGAACTCCGGCTTTACCAACTTGTTCCACATTTCGTGTGCCTTCAGCCAAGCTATCATCGTAGATAACTTGAGTTTCAAATGGAATAGCCTCCGTATTTGTAATCGTATCTTCCGTCAAGACCATTTCTGGAACTTCATGTTTAGGAGCCGTATCTGGAAGAGCTGTAATGGCTGGCTCTTCTGCCTTCTTGGTTCCAACTTTCACTACCTGATTAACAGGAGCCTGACTGACTGTTTCAGAAAGGACTTCTGCTTTGATGAGAAGGCCATCCGCGAATGTTTTCTTAACCTCAAAGGTCTTTTGCCCTGCCTGCCCAGCTTGAACGGTCTGCCTAGTTCCCTCTGGTAAGGTATCATCATAGACTTCCTCTGTTTCAAAAGAAATAGATTCTGTATGTGATGACACTTCTTCAGTAATAGCTACAGCTGGAAGCTCATGAGTTGGAGCAGTTTGAGGAACTTCGGTAACTATGGTTGCCTCAGCTTTCTTGGTTCCAATCTCGATGATTTTTGGTGTGACTGTCTTAGAAATTTCTGACGAAACTTCCTCTTCCTTCAAAAGCTGACCAGCTGCAAATGTCTGCTTAATTGTGATAGTACGCTCACCATTTTGACCCTCTTGGATTACCTTTTCAGTTCCTTCTGCCAAGGCAGGATTTTCAACCGTCTGAGTATCAAAAGCAATCACCTCTGACTTGGTAATGATCTTTTCAGAAATCTCAACAGTTGGCAGTTGATGACTTGGTGCTGTATTCGGAACTTCCGTAACTGTTTCTTCTGTAGTATCCTTTACAGATTCTTTTTCAGGCATTTTTTGGGCTTCCGTAGACAATTTCTCTTCTGCTCTGCTATCTTTAAAATAGCCCACATAGACATAGCCTTCAATTTCAGCTGGCGCTGGCAAGGCCTGGCCTGCTGTTCTTTCTACCGCATGGTTGAACTGAGCCAAAATATGACTGGTCAAGGCCGAGCTGGTTGGTGCCAAGAAGCTTGCACCAGTAGCCGCTAATAAAATAACACCTGCAAGCTCCTTCCTCCCTTTTTTGCCAATTTTTATGGCAAGAACAAGGAGAGAAATTCCAGCAAGGGCCATTGCGCCTGTTTCCATAACACCTGTTTTCGGTAAAATTTCCGAACGACTGTTTGTATTTACAACAGTAGATGCCTTGCTTGCTCCGACCGGACGATAGACTAAATAATAATTAGCATCCGTCGCCTGTGCTAAACCTGGCAAATCCCGAATAATGAGCTCTTTTTCAGCCTCGGTTAACTCTTGCTCAGTTACATATGTATAGTTGATTGACTGAGCACTAACAGCAGGTGCAGCTGCCACGGAAGCTGCAAAAAATAGACTTGCTACCGTTGCTGAAACAAGACCTACTGATAGTTTACGCAGTGAAAAACGCTCTTCTTTCTCATTGAAATGTTTGTTCATTATTTCTCAAATCCCCTTTAAAATATACCCTTCCATTATACTCTCTCAAGGATAAGGAAACAAGTATTACGGCTTACTGTCTACCGAAAAGCTTCTATTTGAAGCATTACAGTAGACACATACTTAATCTGGCGTGCAACTAAAAAACGAATGAGCAATACTGAATAACATATCTTACTCAACATCACCATTCGTTTTTCAATCTCATTATTTTAGTTGTGAACTGATGCCCATTAAGCACCAATAACATCAATCTCTCTTAAAAATAGAGGAAGCCAGTAGCCAGTAACTAATAATAGTCGTTACTAGAAGAACTAGAGAGTATATCTTTGTGACTGATAAAGGAGTGCCGTTGCAACGCAATGCCTTTAATAAATCAATTCAAGCTGCCAATCAAAGATTACCAAAGCCTATCAATAAACCAATCACTTCTCACATCTTCAGACATACCCTAGTTAGCTTTCTAGCTGAAAAAGGAGTGCCATTGAAAGCGATAATGGACAGGGTAGGTCACGAAGATAGCGATACAACTATGAAAATCTATACCCACGTCACCAACAAGATGAAGGAGAAAGTTATTGAAGTTATTGATGAATTACCTTTATAGTTTGCCCCAAAAATGCCCCAAAACGAAAATAAAACCTATTGAACAACGCAGAAACGTTGATACAATAGGCTTTTTCTTATAAATTATTTTACAGTGCGGATACGCATAGTGTTTGTTGAACCAGCAACTCCTACTGGAACACCCGCAACGATAACGATATCATCGCCAGCTTCAACCAAACCTTGCTCTTTAGCAACGCGCTCAGCCAATTCAAACATATCATCAGTTGATTCAGGTTTTTCAGTCACAACCGGAATCACACCCCAGTTCAACATCAATGATTTTTGAACTTTTTCAGTGAAAGTTACTGCCAAGATGTCTGAATCTGGACGGTATTTAGAAATAGCACGTGCTGAATAACCAGTTTCAGTAACTGTTACAACCAACTTGATATTCATTGAGTGGCAAGCATCTTTAACTGCTGATGCAACAACCTCTGTCTTAGAAGCACGATTGAAGTTATCTGAATTCAAACGACCGTATTCGTTAAGAAGAGTTTGTGCATTCTTAGCAATTGTTGCCATTGTGCGAACAGACTCAACTGGGTATTTACCGTTTGCAGACTCACCAGAAAGCATTGTAGCATCAGTACCGTCGATAACAGCGTTAAATACGTCTGAAACTTCTGAACGAGTTGCACGTGGTTTTTCAGTCATTGTTTCCAACATGTTTGTCGCTGTAATCACTGCTTTACCAGCTGCATTCACTTTAGTGATGATCATTTTTTGATAAACTGGAACCATTTCAAATGGTACTTCGATACCCATGTCACCACGAGCAATCATGATACCATCTGATGCTTCAATGATTTCATCAATATTGTCGATACCTTGTTGGTTTTCGATTTTTGAGAAGAGTTGAACGTGTTCGTTACCAGTTTCTTTAAGGATGTTACGCACTTCTTCTACGTCTTTTGCAGAACGAACGAATGAAATAGCGATAAAGTTCAAACCTTGCTCCAAACCGAAGCGGATGTCTGCGTTATCACGATCTGCAAGCGCTGGGAAAGGAATTTTAGTGTTAGGGATGTTTACACCTTTTTGTTTAGCAATAACGCCGTCGTTTTCAACAACTACTACAAATTCACGTTTTTCAGCATCTTTTTCAACAACAGTCAAGCCAAGTTTACCGTCATCAACAAGAACTTGTTTACCAACTTCAACATCGTCAAATACATCCAAACCACCAGCAACGTTCAAAGCGATTACTTCGCGAGTTGACTTGATACCTTGCTTTGTTGCAACACGGATTTTCTCACCAGTTGTGTAAGCAAACTCTTTAGCTTCACCTTCAAACAATTCTGTACGGATTTCTGGACCTTTTGTATCCAACAAGAAACCAACTTTTTTACCAGCGATTTCTTCTGCACGGCGTACAGTCGCCATACGATCACCTTGCTCTTGGTGGTCACCATGTGAGAAGTTGAAACGGAATACGTTAGCACCTTCAGTAATCAATTGGGCAATATTTTTCGCTGAAGCTTCAACATCTAGTTTTTCACCCCAGTAACCATCTTCACCAAATTTTTTACCGCCACGGATTTCTACCGCAGGACCAAGTGTTGCAACGATTTTAACGCGTTTATTCATCTTAACAAAACTCCTTTATTTTTTAATGGTCTTATGACCTATTAAACAAAATTATACAAATTGATTTAGAACGAGATTTCTCTGTTCAAAGTAGCGAGACCCAAGTCAGCCTTATGTGGGTTGTTGACAATAATCTTACCATCTTCCGCCAAGCTAAACAATGCGCCTTCCTCTGCAGTCCCAAGGATTGGGTTTTCAACCATTTGCTCATTGCGGATACCAACAGCAAGACCACCACGACCTTCTTTGAGCAACTTAACAGCATGAGCACCCATGCGCGATGCAAGAACACGGTCTCGAGCAGTAGGTGAACCTCCACGTTGGATGTGTCCAAGTTCCGTTACACGAAGATCGCTCACATCACCAGCAGCCTTCAATTCTTCAGCGAATTGTGCAGCTGGCATAACACCCTCTGCCAAGACAACTATGCTATGCTTCTTACCTGTTTCGTAACCTTGTTTGATTTTTGAAACCACATCTTTGATGTCGAATTCTTCCTCTGGCACAACAATAACATCTGCACCAGCAGCGATACCTGACCAAAGAGCGATGTCACCTGCATGGCGACCCATTACTTCGATAACGAAAGTACGACGGTGACTAGATGATGTATCACGAATCTTATCAATGGCATCCATAGCGGTTGTAACAGCAGTATCAAAACCGATAGTGAAATCTGTACCAACGATATCGTTGTCGATCGTACCTGGTACACCTACAGCTGGGAAGCCATGCTCTGTCAAACGCATTGCACCGTGGTAAGAACCATCACCACCGATAACAACAACACCTTCAATACCGTGTTTTTTCAACTGCTCAATCCCTTTAAGTTGGCCTTCCAATTTGGCAAATTCTGGATAACGAGCAGAACCAAGGAAAGTACCACCACGAGAGACGATGTCACCAACTGAACGAATTGTCAATGGGTGAATATCACCAGCTACCATACCAGCATAGCCTTCGTTGATACCATAAACTTCCATTCCTTCTGAAATTGCTTGGCGAACAACTGCACGGATGGCAGCATTCATACCAGGGGCATCTCCACCACTGGTCAAAACACCAATACGCTTCATTCCATTTGCTCCTTTAAATTTTCAATTTAACTGCCTTATTATAACACACTTAAAAAGAACTTGCTTGACTTTTTGCTATTTTTTATCGAAAAACCGTTTTCATTGCAAATTCTCTCAACTCTTCCTCTAATTGAGGCGTTTTCATAACCTTATAATGCTCCGCTTGAATAGTCTGATTGGAATCTTGATAGTGGAGAATGACCGGAATACTTCCCTTATATTTTTCCAAAATCCGAGCAACTGCATGGTCATGCTCCTTGTTCTCCAACAAAATCCAAAATTTTTCCAGACTGACTGGCTCCAATTGTTCTAAAACCAGTTGCATTTGTCCATCTCGTTCCTGTACCCTTCCTGTCATGTAAGCAATCGCCCCTTCTCTCAGGTCTTGAGAAAATTGACGATAGCTTTCTGGAAAGAGCGTCACATCCAGCTTTCTCTTGGTATCGGTTACCTGGAGAAAGGCCATCTGTTCACCCGTTTTCTTGGTCCGAATCAAGCGGATGGATTGAATTTGTACTAGGATGGTCACCCGACTAGCTACCACCAAATCAGCTAGGTCTGTAAGAGTTCGCTTGGACTCACGGCAGATTTTGACCAGGGGATGTGGACTAATGCCAACTCCCAACAAGCTCTGTTCCAATTCGAATTTTTCAGCCTCACTAAAATCCTTTGCCTCTGTCCAGCTATAATTTTCCTCCGCAAAAAAGGTTCCAAATGCCTCAGCAAAGACAAAGAGATTGTCTAGATTTTCTAGAATTTTCTTTCGATTGGGTTCAAACTCATCAAACAAACCGATTTGAATAAGAGGAACCATGAGTTCTTTCTTCTTATAATTGTCAGGAAGTTTCAAGACAAAATCTTCCACGGACTTGTATGGCCGTTGGTCCAGTATCCAGAGGGCAAAATCCTTAGGTAAACTTTTCAAGGTTTTCAAGCCCAGAAAAATCTTGTCCTTGTCAAACTTATCATAGTAGGGTACGGTATTGATTGATAATTTGGCAATTTTAAAGTCAAATTGCAGGGCATCTTCAATATATGCACTGCTAGAATAATTGAGCATGACATCAAAAAAGATATCTGGATAATGGCTCTTAAAGTAGGCCATCTGAAAGGCTAGGGCCGAATAGGCATAAGCATGACTGCGGTTAAAACCGTAACCTGCAAACTTAGCCATCATAGCAAAAATTTCTCTGGCTTTTCCTTCCTCATGTCCTCGCTCACGCGCACCTGCCAGAAACTCATTTTCCATAGCCTGCATTTCTTGGGCATTTTTCTTGGACATGGCCCTACGAAGCAAGTCGGCTTTCCCCAATGTAAAACCTGCATAGACCTGAGCTATCTGCATAACCTGCTCCTGATAGAGCATGATGCCGTAGGTCCCTTCCAAAATCGGTGCGATTGAAGGATCTAGCAGATCAATTCTTTCCTGCCCGTGTTTGCGTTTGACAAAATTATCCGAGTAATCACTGGCACCAGGTCGGTTCAAACTGGTGGTGGCTACCACATCCTCAAAACGCTCTGGTCGAACCCGTTGTAACAGGCTAATGGCACCCGGTTGTTCAAACTGGAAAATCCCCTTGGTCTTACCTGCCGCAAAAAGTTCCAAGGTTTTTCTATCTTCTAAATCAATTTGGGCAATGTCAATTTCTTTCTGGTGACGCTCTCGAACCCCTTCTGCCATTTTTTGTACAAAGGTCAGATTTCGCAAACCAAGAAAATCCATTTTGAGCAAGCCATTGGCCTCTACTGCATGAGCGTCATACTGGGTCACCAGCATATCGTCCCCTATTTTCAAGGGAATGGTATTTGTCAATTCCTCGTCACTCATGACCACACCGGCTGCGTGAATGGAAGTCTGGCGAGGTTGGCCCTCGATTTGCTGAGCAATGGCAAAGGCTTTTTGGTACTCGATTTTACTGTTGATAATCTGTCGGAAGGCTGCGTTACGTTGATATGCTGATGAAAGATTATCCTTAAATGAGATTTTCTTGGTAATATTGGTCAACTCATACTCAGGTGTTCCAAAGCGTTTGAAAACATCGCGGATAGCCTGCTTGGCTCCAAAAGTCGAATAGGTCACAATCTGGGCAGCATGGGTCGAACGGTAGCGATCCCGCACATAACGAATAAAGTCAGAGCGATGGATATCTGGAATATCAATATCAATATCTGGCAAAGTGTAACGTTCCCTATTTAAAAAACGTTCAAAGAGCAGATGGTGTTTAACGGGGTCAATGCCCGTAATATTCAAGGCATAGGCAACCAAGCTACCGACCGCAGAACCACGTCCCATACCCATATAATAGCCCTGACTACGTCCAAAGCGGAGCAGGTCCCAGACAATCAAGAAATAATCATCAAAGCCCATCTCATGAATAATAGACAACTCTCTTTCCAAGCGTTCCTGATAGACAGCCCCCGTCAAACCTTTTTCTTCCAAGCCCTGATAGGCTTTCTCCTGCAATTCTTCCACCGCAGGCCGTTCACGGTTAAAACGAGGTAACTTCAAGTCTGTGTTTAATTGGTAGGAAATACCTACAACCAAATCACGCAGATTGTCTACCGCCTGAGGAAAACGACTGGAAAATAGACTGGTCAGGCTATCCGCTGATAAGAGGATTTGCCGCTTGTCTATATCCGTCACTTGATTGAGTGGCACATTATCCCGAATGGCATGAAGAACCTGCAAGCTCTCCAACTGGTTCTCCTCGAAAAAACGAACCGTATGGATGGGTAGAATAGGGCCATGGAAGCTTTGAACAGGTGTATCCCTAGTCACTCCGATATAATAATCCAACCCAATATCCAGCTGCTCAATCCCTGAAAAGTAGGGAATGATGATAGCGATATCCACTAAATACTGGCGAATATCTTCAAAGTTATCCTGTCCAGTCATTTTTGCAGTCGATATTTTCAAGAGATTTCGATAGCCCTTGGTGGTCAAGGCAATCAACTGAGTAGTCACTTCTCGCTCCTGCCCCTCCAACTGCCAGTCCAATTCACAGCCGATGATTGGCTGTATGCCTGCCTTCTGACAAGTTTCCATAAAACTGTAAGCCGCATATAGACTATTCTTATCCATCATCCCCAAGGCTTGGTAGCCCAACGACTTGGCTCTCTTTACATATTCTTCAATCGTCACCATGCTATCCATAAAGGTATAGACGGTTTTTGTATCTAGTTGTGCCAGCATGGTCTTCTCCTTTTTATTTCTTCTATTATACCAAATATTCTAGGAAAATATTTTTAAGAAATTCAATCAAAAGACTTGCAATTTATCATGTTTTATTGTATTATTTAGTTAGAACATAGGTATTGGCAAAAAAATGCCTAGAAAGGAAAGAATAATGGCTTGGAAATTTGACAACAATATGCCCATATATATTCAAATCAGTAATACTATAAAATTACAGATTGTGACCAATCAACTAAAATCGGGAGATAAATTGCCAACCGTTCGTGACTTGGCTGAAACAGCTGGTGTCAATCCAAACACGGTGCAACGGGCCCTGTCTGATTTGGAAACAGAGGGATTTGTTTACTCGGTCCGCACAACAGGACGTTTCGTCACAGACAATCAAGAATTGATTTCACAGACCCGACTGCATTTGGCACAGAAAGAACTTGAAAACTTTGTGACCAATATGCTGGACTTGGGCTTCAATCAAGATGAATTAACCCACCAGTTAGATGATTATTTGAAAGGAGCGTCTTATGAATAACGCATATACCCTGGTCGAATTACAACAGGTTTCAAAATCCTATGGTGGAGCTGTAGCTCTCAACAATGTTAACTTGAAATTAACTGCTGGTAAGATTATTGGACTCTTGGGACCTAACGGTTCTGGTAAGACAACTCTTATCAAACTCATCAATGGACTATTGCAACCTGAGTATGGTCAAGTCCTTATCAACGGTCGCACTCCTTCACCTGAAACCAAGGCAATCGTATCCTATTTGCCAGATACGACCTATCTTGATGAAAATATGAAAGTTTCTGATGCTATCACCTTCTTTACAGATTTCTATGCAGACTTCGATAAAGAACGAGCTCTTCATCTCTTGCAAGACTTGGGGATTGACTTGAACAGTCGCATGAAACACCTGTCAAAAGGGAACAAGGAAAAGGTTCAGCTGATCTTGGTAATGAGCCGTCAGGCACAACTCTATGTCTTGGACGAGCCAATTGGTGGTGTTGACCCAGCTGCTCGGGATTACATTCTAAAAACCATCGTTAATAATTATTCGCCAACCGCTTCTGTTATTATTTCCACTCATTTGATTTCAGATGTTGAACAGATTTTGGACGAAGTAATTTTCCTTCAATACGGTAGCGTTATTCGCCATGAAAACGTGGATGACCTTCGTATTGAAAGTGGCGAGTCTATTGACGAACTCTTCCGCCAAGACTTTAAGGCTTAGTTAGAAGGAGATTGCTATGTTTAAGAAATTACTCAAATATGAATTTCAATCTGTTGGAAAATGGTATTTAGGAATCTATGCAGGGGCATTGGTCCTATCTGCAATACTTGGATTCTGGTTACAAGCTTTGACCTTACGGGCACAAGCTGGAAGCACTGAACCTGGTGGTGCTGAAATGGTTCTTTTCGGTACATCCTTCATGACCTTCGGTATCCTGATTGCTGCCCTCGGCTTATCAACTTTTTTCATGGTCATCAATCGTTTTAGAAAGAATGTCTATGGTCGTCAGGGCTATTTAACTATGACCTTACCTGTCTCCAGCCACCAAATTATCCTCAGCAAACTTGTAGCTTCACTGGTTTGGTACTTTTTAGCAGGAGTTACCATTGTTCTTTCAATCGGAATCATTTTAGCTGTTCTCATGCTCGGAACTGAGGAAATCATGATTCCTGAATTGCATACTGTTGTACAAGCATTAGACTGGCCTGTCATATTTGCACATCTATTCTATATGCTAATTGAGTCAACAATGGGAATCTTGCTCATCTACTTCTCCATCTCTGTTGGTCAACTGTTTAAAGACCACCGTCTACTGTTTGCCATTTTAACCTATATCGGAATTTCAATTGTTCTCGGTGTGTTTGGAGCTCTCATTTTTACCAATTATCTAGAGAACCTTTATAATGCCGCACTACCGTTATACCCAAGTCCAATCTTGGCCTTGATCAATATCATTCTGGCCTTTGCCTACTATTTTGGTACACACTTTATCATGACTAAGAAATTAAATTTGCAATAAGAAAAAGCTCTTTGCCGGTCGTTCTGACATGGCCTAGAGCTTTCTTTTTACAAATTATACTTTTGGGCTAGGACATCAAGTAAGTTTGCCTTTTCTTCTTCACTGGCAAAACTTGCTTGAATAGCATTTCTGTTGAATTGATAAAATTCTTCCTTGGTCGTTCCAAAATACTCTACAAATAGCTGATATTCTTTATTTAGGTTTGTGTTGGAAACCGTTCGATTATCAGTATTGATGGTAATCTTTGCTCCCGCTTGAACCAGCTGTTCATAGGGGAAGGCTGTTAGAGTTTGGGCAGCTCCGGTCTGGAGATTTGAAGTCAAGCACATCTCAAGCGTTGCTCCGCTATTGACAAAAGCCTGAATAGCCTCAGCGTGACCGCTAAGAGCCGTTCCGTGTCCAATCCGCTTGATACCCAAGGCCAGAGCTTGGGCTACATTGGTCACGCAACCACACTCACCAGCATGGAAGGTCATGGGGTAACCTAGAGATTGTGTGTAGTCAATCAACTCAGCCAGCTCTTGAGTTGGGTAGTCTACCTCGTTTCCAGCAAAATCAAAGCCAACCAATCCTTTGGGTGCCAAATCAGCAATAACAGAAAAGATTTCTCTGGTCTGACTTGGATCAGTTTGTTTCAAGCCACAGACCAAGAGCTTGGCAACTAGGCCAAATTCCTCCTGAGCCTTTTCCATCCCACGCAAGACGGCTTTCACAGCTTCCAGGATTGTCACCCCCTTGTCAGTCGATAATTCTGGTGCAAAACGAAGTTCAATATATAGAACGCCATCTTCAGCCGCTTGGCTTAGAACATCGTAGGCAGCTAATTCCAGCGCTTCCGCAGTTTGAAGAAGAGGTCGAACAAAGTCAAAGGTTTTCAAATAGGTCATCAGGCTATCAACCTTGCCCTCTATACTGACCAATTTCCTGAGTTCCTCATCCTTGTCTGGAATGGAAATTTCTGCCAGTTGGGCAAGCTGTCGAATTGCCGATAAAGATAAGGAACCATCCAAATGGCAATGCAATTCTGTCTTGGCTAATTCTTGTACATTCAACATCAACAATTCCTCTTTCGTAAGTATATTGTTAACTATCATATCACATTTTTGACAAATTACAAGATAATTTTCACAAAAAATGAACATTATTCTTATTAGATAGTTTCAAGTGCAAGAAAAAAAGAACGATTTTCATCGTTCTTGCCATACGGAAGACATGGGATTCGAACCCACGCACGCTGTTACACGCCTACCGCGTTTCCAACACGGCCTCTTGAGCCTCTTGAGTAATCTTCCATATATGGAGCTGGTGGGAGTCGAACCCACGTCCAAACACCTGCTAACTTATTCGTCTACAACCATAGGTTATGTCTTGCTTTAACTTGGACTCGATACATAACTCAAACCTAGCACAAGCGAGTCAGTTCATCTCTTTTGGAACAGCCTGACTCAATCCCAACGTAGCTTGTTATTTTAAGACCAATCAGCAAACACAAGCAATTCGCGACTGGTCACGCAGGCAGGTTATTAAGCTGCTAATGCGTAAGTGTTTGTATTTTTTGCAGTTATATTTAACTGGCATTTTTACATCTGCCGATGAGTTGCAGAACAAGCCTCATAATGCCTGTCGAATCCGTAACAACCCCTTAGGTTTGATACAAAAATTATTATAGCAGATTTTTTCGCAAAAAGCAAAACTATTTTTTACAATTTCCTTACAATTTTAATATTTTTTGAAATATGGTACAATATAATTATGTATAAATTCTGGCAAAAAGCAATTCAAGTATTGAGTATTATTACACTGATAGGGACATTTATTTTTCTATTTTGGTTATACAAAATTGGCATTCTAAATGACCAAAATGTATTTTCTGAGTTCATCAAAGGTCTAGGTGCATTTGGCAGTCTTTCATTCTTGGCTATTCAGATTGTCCAAGTTGTTTTTCCAATTATCCCTGGTGGGGTTACTACTGTTGTAGGATTCTTAGTCTTCAATTTTTGGTGGGGATTCTTTCTGAATTATGTCGGCATCTCCATCGGAAGTATCATTCTCTTCTGGTTGGCTCGTCGTTATGGAAAAAAATTCTGCTTACTGTTTATGAGCGAAGAAACCTTTTACAAGTATGAAAGTAAAATTGATAATAAACGAGGTTATGATATTTTCTTTATTATCTGTATGCTCTCACCAGTATCTCCTGCCGATATTGTTGTCATGATTACAGGCTTAACTAGTATGAGTTATCGAAAATTTATCACCATCACTCTCCTCTGTCGTCCATTTTCCATCGTTGCCTACAGCTTCTTTTGGATTTATGGAAGCCAATTTTTACAACAATTCCTTAAATAATAGACGAAACGAGGCTGGGCTCAAGCTCAACCTCGCTTCTCAGGGTTCGTGTTAACATCTCAACGCAGTGGTTGATTGGCAGATTTGTTCGTTTTTTACACTCAAAATCTGACCATTACGACTGTTGCGAACAAAGTTCGCTCTATTTCCAACCTCCAAAAGTTCCCCGAACCTTTGGAGCTGTGCGGGGGTGGGAGTGAAACAGTCTGGGGATAGACTGTTTCAGCTCAACAACTGGAAATAAGGACTTGTTGACGAACTCTTTTTTTGACCAGTCGAGTTCTTTCCCGCTCCCGTTTTATTTATTCTGTAATTTTCTGATACATATGCGGTCTACGGTCTCTAAAGAGTCCCCAGTCTAAGCGCTCACGCGCACCTTTGTCCAAATCATAGGTTGCAAGCAAGACAGCTTCCTCCTCACGTCCCGCTTTTTCAATCAATTCACCTGTTTCATCTGTCATAAAGGAGGAACCATAGAAACGCAGGCTAGAAGACTGTCCTCCATTTTCTGCAGAAGGCTGTACTTCTTCCAAGCCAATCCGATTGGCCGCAATGACTGGTGTTATGTTGGCTGCAGCATGACCTTGCATAGTTCGTTGCCAATGTCCTTGGCTATCTGTATCCAAAATCGGCTCCGAACCAATAGCTGTTGGGTAAAAGAGCAATTCCGCTCCATTCAAAGCTAGGCAGCGGGCGGTTTCTGGAAACCATTGATCCCAGCATATTCCGATACCAATCTTGGCATAACGAGTTTCCCAGACTTTAAATCCAGTATTGCCCGGTGTGAAGTAAAACTTCTCCTGGTAATAATGGTCGTCAGGAATGTGGGTCTTGCGGTAAACTCCCAAAACTGTCCCATCCGCATCAATAACTGCAATCGAGTTATACAGGCTATTGCAATCCTTTTCATAAAAAGAAACGGGCAAAACCACCTGCAATTCCTTGGCAATAGGAATAAAGTGCTGAACAGCATCATTTTCTTCTACAGACTTGGCATAGTTATAATAATCATACTGGCGTTCCTGACAAAAATAAGGACGCTCAAAGAGTTCAGGCAGGAGGATAATCTGCGCTCCCTGACCAGCAGCCTGTCTGACCAAACGCTCTGCGGTCGCCAGATTTCCCTCAAGATCCTGACTACACTGCATCTGAACAGCTGCAACAGTAACATTTCTCATATTATTTATCCTTTTCATAAATTCTTTATGGGAGATAGAATGTTCCTGAGATAAGGAAAGACGGTACAGGCTATACTAGAGTATGCCAAACCGACTTGACGCAATATCAGGGACATTTAGCCCCATAAAGGGGTATTTGCTGGGTGATGCAATGGATATTCCCACCCCCAAGCAGGATGTCACGGGCTGGTATACCGACGACTTTTCTGGTAGGAAAAAGCTGCGCGAGGAGCTCAAGTGCCTGCGCATCATGCTCATCAGTAAACTGAGGTACCAGAACCGCACCGTTGCTGACGTAGAAATTCACATAGGAAGCCGCCAAACGTTCTCCAACAGTCCTTTCTTCCTCCCCAGCTTCATAAACATAGCCTGGCAAGTCCTCTTCAGTTATTAGAATAGGATGTTTTGGAATAGGCAGTTTGTGGATGGTCAACTTTCTGCCCTTGGCATCCACTTGCTTTTCCAAGTAATCCAAATCAGCCTTGGACATGGCATATTGGGGGTCTGCCTCATCATCCGTCCAGGCTAAAACTATCTCGGCTGGACCAACAAAGGCTGCAACATTGTCTACATGCTCATTGGTTTCATCATTGAAGATACCGTATGGGAGCCAGAGAACCTTTTCAGCTCCGAGAGTATCTAGAAGCACTTGCTCAATCTGGTCCTTGGTCAGATAAGGATTTCGGCCTGGGCTGAGTAAACAGGATTCGGTCACCATGATGGTTCCTTCACCGTCGCTATGGATGGCTCCTCCTTCTAGGACAAAGGGATGGGCATCATGGACTGGCAGACCGATGGCCTGACTAAATCGACTAGCCACCTGATCATCTGCCTCATAGTCCTGATAAAGACCATCATAGCTTCCGCCCCAAGCGTTAAAGGCCCAATCGACAGACAAAGCTCTGCCATTTTCATGAACCAAAACCGTCGGACCTGTATCCCGAGACCATGCATCGTTGGTGGTGATGTCCAGGTAGGTAACACCATCACCCAGCATGGATTGGACCTCCTCACGGTGTGCTTCATCCACCAAGAGATAGACCTGCTCGCTTTCAGCAATGGTTTTGATGACCTGGCTGAAGGCTTTTTTTGCCCCCTGACCATCAAAGGGCCAAGATCCTGGGCGAGTCGGCCACACCATGAGGGTGCCATGATGGGGCTCGTACTCAGCAGGCATGCGGTAGCCAGCCGCTTTTGGACTTTCTATCATGACAACCTCCTCTTGAAATCGTCATAACCAAATTCCTTGATAATACGGCAGTCGCCAGCCTTGTCCATCAAGACCAAACTTGGCAGACCAATGCCATTAAAGGTATTGTTTTTGACAAAAGAATAGATGGCCATGTCCTCAAAATAGAGCTTGTCACCTATCTCCACAGGCTTTTCAAAGGAATAATCGCCGATGATGTCGCCCGTCAGACAGGTATTGGAAGACAGTCTGTAAGTAAAAGCCTTCTCTCCAGCCTCAAAGCCATGACGAAGGGGTGGGCGATAGGGCATTTCCAAGACATCAGGCATATGGCAGGTAGCTGATGCGTCTAACACTAGCGTTTCAATACCATTTTCAACGATATCTAAAACTTCTGTCACCAAATAACCCGCATTGAGTGCAATGGCTTCTCCTGGCTCGATGTAGACTTCCAACCCGTAGGTTTCCTGCATATGCTGGATGGAGGATATCAGCAATTCTACATCATAATCTTCTCTGGTCACATGGTGGCCACCACCCATATTGAGCCATTTGACTTTGTGAAGGTAGGGACCGAATTTGGCCTCAACAGCATCCAAGGTCGTTTTCAAATCATCAGAATTTTGTTCGCAGAGAGTATGGAAATGCAGGCCATCCACCAAGTCTAGCAGGTCTTCTGAAAACTGGTCAATGCGAACACCAAAGCGAGAGCCTGTTGCACAGGGGTCGTAAAGGGCATGCTCGTCTTGAGTGGAGCATTCGGGATTGATGCGTAAACCGACACTAACTCCTGCTGCTCTGCACTTGTCCACATGCTTGCGGAGCTGACGCTCTGAATTGAAGATAATGTGGTCAGAAATCTCCAGAAGCTCATCCATGTCGCTATCCTTAAAGGCTGGTGCAAAAACATGGACTTCGCCACTAAATTCCTCACGACCCAGCTTGGCTTCATAGAGTCCTGATGCGGTGGTTCCAGCTAGGTATTGGCTAATTAGTGGATAGGTGGCATACATGGAAAAGGCTTTTTGAGCCAAAAGTACCTTACAGCCTGTGCGGTCTTGGACAGACTTGAGAATTTCTAAATTATTGACCAGCTTAGCCTCGTCAATGACATAGGCTGGCGTTGGAACTTGATCGATTCTCATTTAGTCCACCAAAACTGGATTTTCAACAACTTGCCAAGGCAATCCGTATTGATTGAGCAGGTCCATAAATGGATCTGGATCCAATTCTTCCAAGTTGTATACACCTGGTTTTTTCCAAGTTCCGTCCATGACAAGCTTGGTTCCAATCATAGCAGGCACGCCAGTTGTGTAGGAAATAGCCTGTGAACCAACTTCCTTGTAACATTCCTGGTGGTCACATACGTTGTAGATGTAGATGGTTTTCTCCACACCGTCTTTGACACCTGTGAAAATACAGCCGATGTTGGTTTTCCCAATAGTACGAGGACCTAGGCTAGCTGGGTCTGGTAATAATGCTTTGAGGAATTGGATAGGCACTACTTCTTGTCCGTTGAAATTGATAGGGTCTGTCCGCAAGAGGCCTACATTTTCCAAGCATTTCATGTGGGTCAAGTAGGATTGACCAAAGGTCATGAAGAAACGAATGCGTTTGACACCTGGAATATTCTTAGCTAGCGATTCGATCTCTTCGTGGTGGAGGAGGTACATATCTTTAGGGCCCACTTCTGGGAAATCATATTCCCGCTTGATAGACATAGCTTCAACTTCTACCCATTTACCATTTTCCCAGTAGGAACCTGGTGCTGAAACTTCACGCAAGTTGATTTCAGGGTTGAAGTTGGTCGCAAATGGATAGCCATGATCCCCACCGTTACAGTCTAAGATGTCGATGTAATGAATTTCATCGAAATAATGTTTCAATGCGTAGGCAGAAAATACACTAGTCACACCTGGATCAAAACCGGATCCCAAAAGTGCTGTCAGCCCTGCTTTTTCAAAATGCTCCTTGTAAGCCCACTGCCATGAATAGTCAAAGTAAGCCGTAAATCCTTCTTCTGCACAGCGTTTTTCGTAGATAGCCCGCCATTCTGGGTCCTCGGTGTCCTCACACTCGTAGTTGGCGGTGTCGATGTAGTCCACACCTGTCGCCAAGCAGGCATCCATGATGGTCAAGTCTTGGTAAGGGAGGGCAACGTTCAAGACAGCTTTTGGCTGGTAGCTTTCAATCAAGGCAATCACTTCTTCCACCTTGTCCGCATCCACTTGGGCAGTTTCAATTTTTACGGAAGTTTTTCCTTCTAAGGCAGCCTTCAAATCATCACATTTGGACTTGGTACGGCTGGCAATCATGACCTCCGTGAAGGTATCTTCTGCTTGGCAAACCTTGCTGATGGCAACTTGGGCAACTCCGCCACAACCAATTACTAACAAACGACTCATTATTTTTTCTCCTCTTCTTCTAAAATGTCTTCGACATAACGGGGCAAGAGAAATGCTCCAATATGCAAGTTTGCGGTATAGTATTCTGTGAAAAGCTGACGTGCCTTCCATTTTTCCTTATCAAAATCTTCAATGGGATGGTATTTTTTAGAGGCAAAGCCAAATAACCAATAGCCTGCCGCAGATGTCGGAATATGGGCCTGATAAACACGGCTGATAGGGAAGGACTGGGTCGCCTTTCTGTGCATGGAACGAAAGGCAGACTCATCTTCGTCATAAAATGGCGAACCATGTTGGTAAACCATGATGCCATCTTCCTTCAAAGCTCGGTAGGCATTACCATAAAATTCCTTGGTAAAGAGTCCTTCCGTATGCCCAAATGGATCTGTCGCATCATTGATGATGATGTCATATTCGTTCTCACAGTTGCGCAAGAAACGCAGACCATCTTGTAAATAAACCTCGACCCGCTCATCTTCTAAACCCGATGCATAGTCTGGGAAATACTGACGACACACTTCAACCAACAACTCATCTGGCTCTACAACGTCAATACGTTCAATTTCAGGATACATACTGAGAACTTGAGCAACTCCACCATCTCCCCCACCCAGAATCAAGATTTTCTTGGGATTGGGATGGACGGCCATGGGTACATGGACGGCCATTTCGTTGTAAACAAAATCATCTGCATCTGAAAAGAGGACACGGCCGTTGAGGGTCAAAATCTTTCCAAAGGCTGGCGAGTCCAATACAGCTATATCTTGGTATTCGCTTTTTCCAGCATAGAGCTGCTGGCTGGTGCGAATGGATAACTTAACATCGGGCGTTTGGACTTCTGAAAACCACATTTCCATCGTTAGCCCTCCTTTATAACATTGATGTAGTTGACATCTGGATCTTCCGTACCTTGGACGGAGCAACCGCGCTCCTTGGCAAAGATGATGTAGTCAACAATTTCTTGGGTCACTCGTTCTCCAGGGGCCAAAAGAGGAATACCTGGCGGATAGCACATGACAAATTCCCCGCAGACCTGACCAACTGCTTCTTGCAGGGAACGGCTTTCCCGCTCTGCATAAAAAGCCTGCTGCGGTGACAAAACCAGCTGCGGCTGGATGTATTCTCCTGAAATTAAATCCGAACCATCGCGAGAATACAAACGCTTGATGTCAGCCAGTGCTCCCACTAGTCGCTCGATGTCCTGCAAGCGGTCACCGATGGAGATATAGGCCAGGATATTGCCAATATCACCAAATTCAATCTGGATGTCGTACTCATCCCGCAGCAAATCATAGACTTCAATCCCTGTCAAACCAATGCCCTGCGTATAGATGGAGAGCTTGGTTACATCAAAATCATGCACCGTTTTACCATCAATCAATTCCTTGGAATAGGCATAGTAGCCACCGATGGCATTGATTTCACGACGAGCATACTCAGACATTTCAAGGACTTTTTCAAAAGACTCTTTCCCACGAAGGGCCAGATTTCTCCGTGAAATATCCAAACTAGCCAGCAAGAGATAGGAGGCAGACGTTGACTGGGTCAAGTTGATAATCTGGCGGACATATTCCACATTCATGTCTGGACCGACTAAGAGGAGAGAGCTCTGGGTCAGACTGCCACCTGATTTGTGCATAGAAACAGCTGCCATATCAGCCCCCACATCCATAGCCGCCTCTGGCAATTGGTCCGAAAAATGCAAATGAGCACCGTGGGCCTCATCTACCAAAACTTTCATGCCCGCTGCATGAGCTTTCTCAGTCAAGGTACGCAGGTCCGAGCAGATACCATAGTAGGTCGGATTGTTGATTAAGACAGCAACCGCATCAGGATGCTCAGAAATCGCCCGTTCAAAAGCTTCATTTTCCAAAGCAAGAGCAATACCAATCCGCGGCTCCACGCTCATATCCACATAGACCGGGATGGCACCACATAGAACCAGGGCATTGAGGGCTGACTTGTGGACATTTCGAGGGAGGATAATCTTATCGCCTGCCTTACAGGTTGCTAAAATCATGGTCTGGACGGAAGAGGTAGTCCCTCCAACCATGAGAAAGGCATGGCTGGCACCAAAGGCTTCCGCTGCCAATTCTTCGGCCTCTCGGATAATGGACACAGGATGCCCTAAGTTATCCAAAGGTTTCATGGAATTGACATCAATCCCCACGCATTTTTCGCCAAGTAGTTCTACTAATTCAGGATTTCCCCGACCCCGTTTGTGTCCAGGTACATCAAAGGGAACAATCCGTTTTCGGCGTAACTGTACCAATCCCTGATAAATAGGGGCTTGGTGTTGATTTTTCATATCGAAAAACTCCTTTGCTTGATGGACTCCTACCCTTTTTAACAAAGCAAAAAGAGCAGGGTTCATCCTGCTCTACAATCCAAATTGACGTTTTTTATTCTTCTCTTGAGTTTATGTGCCTACCGTTTCCTACTCTCCAGTGCAAATATATACGTACTTTATTGACCGTTTCACAAGATGACGTGTGCTTTCACCACACTGACAAAATTAGAAATTAGGAAAACCTTCCCAACATCAACTTATAAAATGTAGGCTTTTAACCCTATCAATAATGTGACTTACGCCACGCTTCGGCATTCGACCCGCCTGTCCGTAGGCTTTGGTTATGATAAATAGCAGAGCTACCCATCCCATATAGGTCTGATATTTGCTAGAATAGGTATAATAACTTTTCCTAGGCTAGTATATTCTAACACGAATATTCCGATTTGACAAGTGGAAAATTGATATTTTTTCAACAAAATCATGAACAATTCTAAAAAAATGACTTCGAATATTCGAAATCATCTTTTTGAAACTATTTAATTCCTAAAGCAATTCGAGCGTAACGGCTCATTTTTTGAACTGTCCAGGCCGGTGACCAAACCAGTCTAACATCTACTTCCGTTACCTCTGGAACATCTTTTAAGACATCATGAATTTGATCGGTAATCAAGTCAGCCAAGGGACAGCCCATAGTTGTCAGAGTCATATCAATCTCGGCCTTACCTTCGATAAAACGAATTTCATAAATGAGCCCCAAATTGATAATATCAATCCCTAGCTCAGGGTCAATCACGTCTTCTAGAGCATGAAAAATACGCTCTTGAATTTCTTTTACCTGTTCTTCTGTATAGGCCATTTTTCTCTCTTTCTTTTCACTATTGCATTGTCATCTAAAGGAACAAAAATTTCATCCAAATAAGCCATGAACTATTGAAGGTTAGAAATGAAACAAACCAGGTTTGTGTCAAAACCTCCCCCGGACTCTCGCTTGTTGCCAATTTTTAGCAAGCGACCTGATAAGTGCCACCTGACTTTGTACGCTTACGGATTTCTAGGCGGACGTTGAGAAAGCCTATTCGTAGGCTTATGCCTCGCTTTCCTATTTCTAGGCTCGAGTGAAGACACCACTTTGTTAGCCTGCATTCTCAATTCTTAGCAGGTGTTGAGTACGCTCGTTTCCTGTTTTCAGCGAGCTTCAACAGTCTGGGAGACTGTTGAAGGTTGGAAATAGAACTGACGGAAGTCAGGATTCTTGTAGTCCCCCGAACTCTCGCTTGTTTCAAATTTTTAGCACGCGACCTGATAAGTGCCACCGGACTTTGTCCGCTTTCGGATTTCTGGGCGGACGTTGAGAAAGCCTATCCGTAGGCTTATGCCTCGCTTTCCTATTTCTAGGCTCGGGTTAAAACACCACTGGGTTAGCCTGCTTTCTTATTTTCAAGCAGGCGTTAAAAACCTCCCCCGGAGGTTTTTAATCCTCAATAAAATCTCTGAGTGGTTTGCTACGGGATGGGTGGCGGAGTTTGCGAAGGGCTTTGGCTTCAATCTGGCGGATACGTTCACGAGTTACGTTGAAGACTTTACCTACATCTTCAAGAGTTCGCATTTTTCCGTCGTCCAAACCGAAGCGGAGGCGGAGAACATTCTCTTCACGGTCTGTCAGAGTATCTAGCACTTCATCCAATTGCTCACGAAGGACAACTCGAGTAGTATAGTCAACTGGATTTTCAATCACTTCATCTTCAATGAAATCTCCCAAATGGCTATCATCTTCTTCACCGATTGGGGTTTCCAAAGACACTGGCTCTTGGGCAATCTTAAGGATTTCACGGACTTTTTCAGGTGTCATATCCATACGCTCTGCAATTTGTTCTGGCGTTGGATCCTGCCCTAACTCTTGCAAGAGATTGCGTTGTTCACGAACCAATTTATTGATGGTTTCTACCATGTGAACTGGGATACGGATAGTACGAGCCTGATCTGCAATAGCACGAGTAATGGCCTGACGAATCCACCAAGTCGCATAAGTTGAAAATTTGAAACCTTTTGAGTAGTCAAACTTGTCAACAGCCTTCATCAAGCCCATGTTTCCTTCTTGGATAAGATCAAGGAACTGCATACCACGCCCCACATAGCGTTTAGCAATGGAAACAACCAAACGCAAGTTAGCTTCAGCCAAACGTTGTTTTGCTTCAGGATCGCCAGCTTCAACTGCCAAGGCTAATTCTTGCTCTTCTTCATTGGTCAAAAGCGGAACGACTCCGATTTCTTTCAAGTACATGCGGACAGGGTCATTAACCTTTGCGGACGTGCTTCCTAGCAATTCTTCATCAGAAAGCTCTGGCTCTTCTTCAACCTGCAAAGCACGTGCAGATGGGTTACCTTCCTTATCCACAATCGAAATTCCTGCATCCTGAATTCGTTGAAGCAAGTCATCAATCCCATCAGCATCAAGTGTAAACGGAATAACCAGCTGGTCATTGATTTCATCATCGGTCGCTGAACCTTGTTTTTTGTGATTACGAATAAATTCAGCAACCTGCACATCAAAGGTCGTTACTTCTGTCTTTTTATCTTTTTTGTTTGTCATATTTACTCCATTTGTTTTCTTTTCTCGAGCAATTTTTGTAACTCATCGAGGGCAATATCCGCATTTCCTACATGGGAATGTTCACGGATTTTCCGTGTTAGGTGTTGATTTTCCTTTCGTAATAATTCCTTGTCACGGCGAAATTCTAATTCTTCAATTTCATTTTGCGCCACTTCCTTTGGCAGACGCTCTTCCAAAATCCGATACCAGGCTTGTTGGACGGTATCATCTAACTGGGATAAGCCAAAACTACTAATCTCACCTTGATTTTTCAGTAATTCATATAATACCTGCAATTCCGGTGTCGCAAAATAAAAATCTTCTCGCAGACGAAATTCATTTAAAATATAAGGGTGCTCGACCATACGGTAAAGCAGGTGATTTTCAGTTCGGATAAGACCTGTCAGCCGGGAAATAGCCTGAACAGGCGGTGCATAGACCTGCTCTTTCTGTTGATGATAGGCTTGCTGACTTCGTTCCTGTCGCTGATGTAAGCGAACAGCATTGACAGCCTGCTCCACCTGACCGTAGTCAAAATCAGATAGGACTTCCGCAACCTTATAAATATAAGTGTTTTGTGCAGTAATCGACGAAACCCTTGCAATAATAGGAGCAATCCTCTCCACAAATTCAATCTGCATCTGCAAATTATCTGGATTTTCTGGCTTTAGATAGTCAATCAAAAATTCTACATCGCTAATCCGTGACTTAGTAAGGACTTGGCGCAAGGCCTCTTCTGAATTTTTTTGTAAAAATTCATCAGGGTCCATATTGTCAGGTAGACTAACAATCTCAACTTGAAAATCTCGTAATTCATCCAAAGCCTTCATAGTGGCAGCTTGACCAGCCCTATCACCATCATAGGTCAGAACAATTTTCTTGCAAAACTTGGCCAGATGACCAACATGCTCGCGAGTCAGAGCCGTCCCCATAGAAGCTACCGCATTGTCAATACCAGCCCGATGAGCCGCAATAACATCTAGAAATCCCTCCATCAGGTAAACTTCCCGCTGCTTTTTGATAACCGCCTTGGCTTTATCCAAATGATATAATTCGTAACTTTTATTGAAAATAGCTGTGCCACGAGAATTTTTATACTTGGCTAACTGCTTATTCTGTAAGTCTTTTTCTGTCCAAATTCGACCCGAAAAGGCAATCACTCGACCATATTCATCGGTTAGCGGAAACATGATCCGCCCTTGAAAAGCATCGAAAATCATATTCTGCTCACTGGGATTGAAAAGACCCGAATGAAGCAGGCTATCTTCATCGTAGTTCTGAGAAAGTTTCTGATAAAGAATATTTTGTCCATCTGGTGCTAAACCTAGTTGAAAACTCTTAATAACTTCATCCGTTAAACCACGCTGATGGAGATATTGTCTAGCTTCCTCGCCCATCTTTGTCGTCATCAACAAGGCATGGTAAAACTTTGTCGCATCTTGATGGATATCATAGAGAGCTTGATGTGGATTTTCTTTCTTAGGCTGAAAATGATTGGTGGATACTTCTACCTGAAACCCAGCTTTTTCTGCCAAAATGGCTACCGCATCAGTGAAAGAAACACCTCGGGTTTCCTCAATAAATTTAAAAACATCCCCAGACTTACCGCAACCAAAACAATGATAGAACTGTTTATCCTCAATGACGTTAAAGGAAGGAGTTTTTTCTCCATGAAAGGGACAAAGACCAAGAAAATTGCGTCCAGCCTTGGTCAAAGCAATTGTTTCACCAATCACATCCACGATATTGAGGGCTTGTTTGATTTCTGTTATTTTATCTTTTGACAGCATATATCCTCCTCAACATCCTATTTGCTAATTGAAAAGTGGACACTCTTCCCTTAGTTTAACATATTCTATTTTATACCAAAAATTGAAAAATGTAAAATTTCTGAAACAAATTGCTTGTAAAATATTTTTTAATGGTTATAATATATAGAGTAAAATATTTATGAAAGGACATATTTAGGATATGTTGAAAGATTTAAAAGCGTTTTTGTTCCAAGGTAATGTTATTGACCTTGCAGTTGCAGTAATTTTTGGTGCTGCCTTCAAAGCCATCATTGATTCATTCGTTGCTGACTTGATCACACCATTGTTGCTTACACCAGCTTTGAAAGCTGCTGGCGCAGATAAAATTGCTGACTTGAGCTGGAATGGTGTTACTTATGGTAACTTCTTGAGCGCTGTTATCAACTTCTTGATCATCGGTACTGTTTTGTTCTTCATCGTTAAGGCTGCTGAAAAAGCAATGCCTAAGAAAGAAGCAGCTCCTGCTGGTCCAACTCAAGAAGAATTGCTTGCAGAAATCCGCGACTTGTTGAAAAAATAATCGATAAGATAGTGAAACAGGCCCTGTGCCTGTTTTTCTTTTGCACTATGACAAAAAGAAGATGTGAGCCACTACTCACATCTTTTCTTATCCTTGGTATCCATTTGGATTTTTAGACTGCCAGTTCCAGGTGTCGCGGCACATATCTTCAATAGTTTTTTCTGTTTTCCAGTTGAGTTCTGCTAAAGCCTTATCGGCGTTAGCATAGCAGGTCGCTACATCACCCGGACGACGGTCAACGATTTTATAAGGTACCGGTACACCATTCACTTTTTCAAAAGCCTGAACCAGTTCTAAAACACTGGTTCCTTGACCAGAACCAAGGTTATAGGTATGGACACCTGCTGTCGTTGAGATTTTTTCCAAGGCCTTGATGTGACCAAGAGCCAAGTCAATGACGTGGATATAATCACGAACACCTGTTCCATCCACTGTATCATAGTCATCACCAAAGACGCTGAGTTCTGGACGTTTGCCAACAGCAACTTGAGCCACAAACGGCATGAGGTTGTTTGGAATGCCAGCTGGATCTTCACCGATTAGACCTGATTCATGGGCACCAATTGGGTTGAAATAACGGAGAAGAGCAATGCTCCATTCCTTGTCTGCCACTTCTACATCACGCAGGATTTGTTCCAACATGACTTTTGTGTAACCATAAGGGTTAGTTGCGCTGGTTGGCATGGTTTCCACCAAAGGCGATGGATTGTTGAGTCCATAGACAGTTGCACTAGATGAGAAGACAATCTTCTTGACACCAAACTCTGCCATAACTTCCACCAAAGCCAAAGTAGACATGATATTATTTTCATAATACATGACTGGTTTTTCAACAGATTCACCAACTGCCTTGTAGCCTGCAAAGTGAATTGCTGCCTCAATACTTTCTTTTTCAAAAACCTCACGCAAGGCAACCTTATTTGCTACATCAAGCTGGTAAAAACCTGGTCGTTTACCAGTGATGGTTTCGATGCGATCCAAAACCAAAATACTTGAGTTGGAGAGATTATCTACGATGACAACGTCTTTTCCCAACTTCAACAACTCCACAACGGTGTGACTACCAATATAGCCAGCTCCACCTGTAACCAAGATACTCATATATACTCCTTTTCACTTGGACAATATTTTATATACCTATTATAAGTTAGACAGGCTGAAAAGTAAACAAAAAACAGCCCTGAGGCTGTTCAAATTCAATTAGAATTTTTTACGCTTGCGAGCTGCTTCTGATTTACGTTTACGTTTTACAGATGGTTTCTCGTAGAATTCGCGTTTGCGTGTTTCTTGAAGAGTACCAGCTTTAGTAACCGCACGTTTGAAACGACGAAGAGCATCATCAAGTGATTCGTTCTTGCGTACTACTGTTTTTGACATTATTTTCACTCCCCTCAATTTCAAAGTCTTAATCATTTTACTGTAAAACAAATCGATTGTCAAGACTTTTATTAGCATTTCCTATCGAATGTCACATTTTTTTATAAGAAAAAACCAAATACCGCAAAAAATTTCATAGAGGATGAAAAAGAGAATAAAGCAATGAAGGAAAAATTCCTGTGGAAGTATATAAATGACCGGATCTGTCAGTGGGTCAAAGAGCCAGGTCGAATCACCTGGAAAGAGCAGATGATGGAAGAGGACAAAGAAACTATCAAAACCGATCAACATGCCCATCACTGCAATCATCACAGGAGCAAGAGCCATCCACATAAAAACAGTTCGATAGAGTTTTCCATATCCTTTTCGCACCACTTCTTTCCAAAAATAGAAGACAGCAGGCAGACTGATGAGGAAAATGCCTTGAGCTAGGTGAAAGAGATGCTTGACATCCGCAAAATGTTTCAGACCATCAGCTGATGATGAAAAATTGGGCATATCTAGCACTTTAGCAAATGGATTAGTCAGATAGTTCATCAGGATATTAAAATTATAGGAAATATCTGATGATTTCATATAGACAATTTTTTCCAATCCTAAAAAGTAAATTTCTAGTGGATAGGTCAGCCAAGCTAGGTAGACAGTTCCTAGAACTGCTACCGATAAGACAAATAAAATCGTTCCGATAATCTGTAACTTAGTTCTCATCAAAACTCCATTCATCTAGGCTGTTGAGGACATGGGTTGGAGCCAGGGGTAAGTCTGCTACTTCTTCTGGCTTGGTAAATCCAGTCAGAACTAAAAGAGTTGGGAAACCATTGTCAATCCCTGCCCGAATATCCGTCAGGTAGTTATCCCCGACCATAACCGTTTGGCTACGCTCCGTCCCTAAAATCTCCAGAGCCTTGTCCATGATAATGGCTTCAGGCTTACCGATAAAGGTAGGCTCTACTCGGGTAGCAGCTTTCAAAAGCGCAATAAGTGAGCCTGCTCCTGGCAAATGACCTCTTTCAGTCGGAATGTTCAAATCAGGATTGGTACCGATGAAAGTCGCTCCCTTTTGAATAGCCAAGGTGGCAATAGTCAGTTTTTCATAGGTCAACTGAGTATCCAAACCGACAACAACATAGGCTGGATTTTCCATGTCTTCCACATAACCTGCCTCAAAAATGGCAGACTTGAGCCCGTCTTCTCCAATGACATAGACTGTCTTTTCCTTGCCCAAGTCATTCATATAATCTACTGTTGCCAGACTGGCTGTATAGATGGTCTCCAGGGGTGTTTCAATGTTAAAATTTTCAGCCAACATAGCCTGTACCGTTTCAGGACGACGGGTGGTATTGTTGGTCACAAAGAGATAGGGAATGTTGCGCTCCTGCAAGCCATGAATAAAACGTTCACCAGCAGGAATCCGCTTTTTCCCTTCATAAATCGTACCATCCAAATCGATCAAATAACCTGAATATGTCATTTTTCCTCCTTAATCAAATCGTGTTTCCCAGTGCTCAGATTGACTAGCTTCCAAGCAAAGGGCTAACTGCTCAGCTGTATTTTTCCCAAGGTAGAGCGGTGGTAAGTCATCTAGACTGAAAAAGCTACTGGCGACTGTTTCCGAATTAGGCTGAAACTCCCCGCCAAGGAGACGACATAAAATGAAGACCTTGGTCACGCGGTGGGCTGACTTGGCAGGATTGTTCTTGTGCTTGTCCAATATCGCAACGACTCGTAGAGCCTCCACATCCAGCCCCGCTTCTTCCTTGACCTCTTTCACCACATTGTCCTTGACGGACTGGTCCACATCGCACCAACCACCTGGTAAGGACCAGAGTCCATCGTTTTCCTGAACCAGTAGGATTTTATCCTCTTGGAAAATAGCTGCGCGGGTATCCAGCTTGGGTGTCTGATAGCCTGTTTCATTGCAAAACAAGTCTTTCACCACCTCCAAGGGCTGTCCAGATGGCTCTACCAACATTTCCGCCGCAATCTTTCTGATTTCCTCAAATCGTTCCATGTCATAAACATCTTTTCCATAGGCCAAGCCTGTCTGAGCCAAGGCTTGTAAACGTACGGCCCATTCCAACCACTTATCCTGCGACATGATGTTCCCTCCATTCTATGACAGCTTGCGCATGGATATGTCCATCCACCACAATCTCATGCTGGCTGACACCAGCTTCTGCCACCATGCGTGAACTTACCAAGCTAGTCGCCTCTACTTCCTTGAGATACTTGAGTTGGATTTTTTTAGGGACATGGCAGAGCAGAAAATCATAGCCCAGTGCTTCATACATCCATTCCAGATACTTGCCATTATTGACATGACCATTCATATCCAAATCAAAATAGCGAACAGGAAATTCTTGGACAGATGGATTTTCCAAGAGCTGATACTTGGGAGCCCGAGGCAATTTCTTGACCTGCTCAGACTGATAAGGAGCAATCAAGGCTTCTGGCACAGGCGCCACCTTGCGAGTTTCAAAATCAATCAGAACAAAATAACAAAGAATATCCAGCAAGAGATTGCCTGCTGCATCGTAGATATAGAACATCCGATGACAGAAAAACTTGTTGTAGGCAACCGCTTCTATTTTTATAACAATATTTTCATTGTACTTGGGAAGGCGTTGAATAGTTAGTTCATAATCCGTTACCACCCAAATCAAGCCAAATTCCTGAAAAACATAGAGGTCACTCCGACCTAGTTCTTCCGACTGCCGACCTGATACACCAAGACAGTAGGAAATAAAGTCAGGTAGTTTGATTTCTTGTTTGACATCCACCATATCAAAGGGAATGGTGAACTCTTCTTGGTAGCTTAGTCCCATTGTGTCCTCTTTCTAATCTTCTATAATGAAACGCTCTGCAACTGTATCGCCCAGAAACAATCCCTTTTTAGTCATCCGAAGCCAACGGTCTTCTTCTTGCAAGAGACCTTCATTTTTCAAGTCTCTGACCACCTGACCGTAGCGGTCTTCAAAGGAAATGCCAAACTTTTCCTCGAATCGCTCAATGGACACGCCAGTTTTTTTCCGTAGGCCTAAAAACATCTCTTCTTCCATCTGCTCGGTCTTACTGAGAAACTCTTCGTGCAGGCGGGAATGGCCTTTTTCGCGGATGGATTTGAGGTAGTGCTGGATGGGGCCGCGGTTGCGGTAGCGCATGCCGTCAATGTAGCCTGAAGCTCCTGCTCCTAGACCATAATACTCCGAGTTGTCCCAGTACATGAGGTTGTGGCGACTTTCAAAACCAGGCTTGGTGAAGTTGGAGATTTCGTAGTGCTCAAAGCCGTTTTTCTCCAACTCCTGAAGAATGTAGTCGAACATATCGGACTCCACATCTTCGTTGGGTAGATGAAGATTGCCACGACGCTGGCGGTTCATGAAGACCGTATGGTTCTCCAAAATCAAGCTATAGAGGCTCATGTGGGGAATGTCCAGCTCCAAGGCCTTGGCGACATTGTCCACCACCTGCTCCATAGTCTGACCAGGCAGGGCATAAATCAGGTCAATGGAAATGTTGTGGAAACCCGCTTCCTTAAGGGCTGCAATGGTTTCATAAATCTGGGCCTGATTGTGACTGCGACCGATTTTTTTCAACATACGGTCGTCAAAGGTCTGGACACCAAGCGATACCCGATTGCACTTGGATTTTTTCAAAACTGCAATCTTGTCTGCCGTCAAGTCACCTGGATTGGCCTCGATGGTAAATTCTTCCAGTTGCGACAAGTCCAATAGTTCCTCCAGACTGGTCAGGAGATAATCTAGCTGGTCTGCCGAGAGAGCCGATGGTGTTCCGCCTCCGATATAGAGGGTTTTGAGGGCTGGCAGGTCGTAAAACTTGACCTCTTCCATGAGGGCTGCCAAATACTCGTCAACTGGCTGATTCTTAATAAAGACCTTGGAAAAGTCACAGTAGTAACAAATCTGAGTGCAAAATGGAATGTGGATATAAGCAGATGTCGGTCGTTTTTTCATAAGAACTATTATAGCATACTGTCAGTGAAATTATTTTCTAGATACTTTACCCCATCTTTAAAATAATGATATAATAAAATAAAAAGGAGGTCCTCTATGAAAAAAGAAATTTTCTACGATTGTATCAACTTGATTCTGTCATTTCTACTTTGCCGTTGGCTCTTCATGACCTTTCTTTTTTACCAATTTTCAAACATTTTCATGACGATTGATTTTTGGCCGACACTTGCCGCAATCCTGTTAATGACCGGATTTTGCTTTACCCTATTTCGACTTGTCTATAAGCCCCACATTTCGAGACTGACAATTTGGTTTTTCTACGCTTGCTACGGGCTCCTGCTAGTCTATCTTCTCTTTTTCAAAAGTATGGACGTCAAAGGTGTCAACTTGGATCTCCTTAGCACCTTCTCTCAAGACCTATTTCTCAATCCTGCTATATTGGTCTTTAACCTCTTGCTCTTTTTACCACTCGGCTTGCTTTTTTCATTTTCTTGGAAAAAACTTTCTCTCTTTGTAGGGGCTATTTTACTGGTTGAAGCTTGTCAATTCTTCTTTTCACTGGGCTTCTTTGACCTCAACGACATCTTGCTCAACACCTCTGGTTTTGCCCTTGGAAATCTTTGGGGACAATCCGCAATGGCTCAATCTTTCAAAAATAGAATACAGAAAAAATGACCTCGAAAGGTCATTTTTAGTTTATTTAGCTTCCAAATGCCAAATATCTTCGTTATACTGTTGGATAGTACGGTCTGATGAGAAGAATCCTGCTTTAGCAATGTTGACGATGACCTTGTCCAACCAGCTATCGCGATCTTCATAGTCTGCCAACATTCTTTCCTTGGTTTCAATGTAGTCTTCCAAATCTAGCAAGGTCATGAAGTGGTCATTGTGCTTGAGGTTGTCCTGCAAACGCCAGAGGCGTTCATCAATACCACCAGCCTGACGAATGGTATCAGATGTGATGAAATCGATCAATGGACGAATCGCTTCACGCTCATAGAAGGCAAATGGGTTGTAGGTTCCATTTGCGTAGTGATCGATAACGGTTTGGCTATCTTGACCGAAGATGTAAATATTTTCATCACCAACCAACTCATGAATCTCTACGTTTGCACCGTCGTCTGTACCAATAGTTAAGGCACCGTTGAGCATGAATTTCATGTTACCAGTACCAGATGCTTCTTTAGACGCAAGAGAAATCTGCTCAGAAATGTCCGCTGCTGGAATGATAAAGCTAGCTTCTGTTACGTTGTAGTTTTCAATCATGACCAACTGCAAGTGCGGAGCCACTTCTGGATCATTTTTAATAACCTGTGACAAGACCAAAATCAAGTGAATGATGTCTTGGGCAGTTGTATAGGCTGGAGCTGCTTTTCCTCCAAAGAAGACTGTTAACGGACGAGTCGGGATATTGCCTGCCTTGATATCTAAATACTTATGAATCACATAGAGGACATTCATCTGTTGACGCTTGTACTCGTGCATGCGCTTGATTTGCACATCAAAGATGGATTCAGGATTGACATGTACACCTTGAGTTTTGGCAATATGACGTTGCAACTTCCGCTTGTTGTGTTGCTTTGTTTTTTCCAACCATGCTCTCAATTCCTTACTGTCTTTGTGATCTAATAGTTTCTCTAACTCACTGGCATCGTGGTGGTAGCCATGTCCCAGTAGCTCGTCCAGGTAACCTGCCAAACGTGGATTGGCATGCATGAGCCAACGGCGGAAGGTGATACCGTTTGTCTTGTTGTTAAACTTCTCTGGATAGAGCTCATAAAAGGCCTTCAACTCTGAAGTTTTCAAGATTTCAGTATGGAGGGCAGCCACACCATTGATAGAATATCCATAGTGAATATCCATGTGTGCCATGTGAACACGGCCATGTTCATCGATGATATTGACTGCTGGATCATTCTTCACTTCTTTTGCTCGACGGTCCAATTCCTCGATAAATGGCACCAAGTGTGGAACTACCCGATTCAAGAAGTCAAGCGGCCATTTTTCAAGGGCTTCAGACAAGATTGTGTGGTTGGTGTAGGCAGTCATCTTCTTAACAATTTCGATTGCCTCATCAAAGGAAATGCCACGGAGTTCCAACAAACGAATCAATTCTGGAATGACTAGCGATGGATGAGTATCATTGATTTGCACTACTGCATAGTCTGGCAAGTCATGGAGGTTTGAACCTTTAGCTACTGCTTCGTCAATCAAGAGTTGGGCTGCGTTTGATACCATGAAATATTGCTGGAAGATACGGAGAACTTTACCTTCATCCGTTGAATCATCTGGATAGAGGAAGAGAGTCAAATTACGGAAAATATCTTCCTTGTCAAACTCAATCCCATCATAGATGATATTGTCATCCACAGAGCCTAAGTCAAACAAGCGCAGACGATTCTTCCGCTCAGTCTTATAACCTGGTACATCGATATCGTACAACTTAGACGTCAAAGTAAAGTTAGCAAATGGAACTTGGTAAGAAATTGGAGACTCTGTCAACCAAGAACGTGGCGTAATCCACTCATTCGGCACTGCCGATTGCTGGTGGTATTCAAACAACTGACGAAATAGTCCAAAGTGGTAGTTGAGACCAACACCATCACCATTTAGTCCAAGACTAGCAATGGAATCAAGGAAACAAGCAGCCAAACGCCCCAATCCACCGTTACCAAGAGATGGCTCCATCTCAACATCTTCAATAGCAATCAAATCCTTACCTGCAGCTGCTAACTGGCTTTTCACCTCATCGTAAACACCTAAGTTAATCAAGTTGTTAGACAAGAGTTTACCAATCAAGAATTCCGCAGAAATGTAATAAACTTTTTTCTTCTGCTCATTGGTGTATTTTGCTTCACTCTGTTGCTTTGTAAATGCGAGCAAAGCATAATAAAGTTCATGGTCAGAACAGTCCTCGATACGCTTTGCATACATGGATTGGACAAAATTTTGTAAGTTAATCACTGCTTATCTCCTTTTGTATATGTTAATGTAATCATTCAGAAACGTTTCTCATTTTTTTGTAAACGTTTTCTATATGATAATTATACCTTATTTAGCGAAAAAAGGCAAGCTATTATACCATCCTGTATATAGTTCGCCTTTTTATTCTATAGCATTCAGAATGAACTAATTAGCCCTGTCCCTTATTTTTTGCGATTATCTTTAAATTTTACAACCACACGAAGTTGTCGCTCAGGGTGTTCAGTCAAATCAATCATTTGAACACGGGCTTCAAGAATGTCACCATGTCCATAGAATAACATACGACTAATCAAGCTATTCTTATGCTTGGGAATGTAACCTAACTTTTTCCCTTGATACAGAATGACAACAGCCTCTGAATCATAGGGATTGGTCGGTTCTGCAAGCATTTCTAAGGAAGTGCCCAACTTCAACTCTTTTAACCATCGCTCCCTTCTCGTTTTCAAGGAGCGAGCTCAGACAGTCCACTGGACTGTCTGACTAGTAAGCAAATCCTGCCAAATGAAAATCTTCGATGTGCCGTGTCGGTTCAAAATTTGCAAACGTCATAAGCAGCCTCCATAGTAAAATCGTTCAGCTTATTCCGCAATCAAGGTTTCCAAACCGACCTTCATCATGTCTGTGAAAGTGTTTTGACGCTCTTCTGCTGTCGTATCTTCTTCTGGATTGACCAAGCTATCTGAGATGGTCATGATAGCCAGCGTTTCTACGCCAAATTTAGCACCCAAATAATAAAGGGCTGCTGCTTCCATTTCGACTGCCTTAACACCAATTTGCCCCAGTTCCAAGTTACGAGCAAAGAGTTTTGGTGAGTAGAAACTATCTGAAGATAGAACATTGCCCACATGAGTAGTAATATCGAGTTCCTTAGCAATATGATAGGCCTTGTCCAAGAGATTGAAGCTAGCAATCTGTGGCAGGTCATATTCTGGCCAATCAATGTTCATCATTTTAGAGTTGGTTGCTGCTGCCTGAGCCAAGACCAATTCACGAACATGGACATCCTTGTTAAGCGAACCTGCAGTTCCCACACGGATAAGCTTCTTCACGCCGTAGTCGTTGATAAGCTCGTGGGCGTAGATAGAGATAGAAGGCATTCCCATACCTGTTCCCATGACAGAGACACGATGACCCTTGTAGGTACCTGTGTAGCCGAACATATTGCGAACTTCATTGAAGCAAACTGCATCTTCAAGGAAGTTTTCAGCGATAAATTTAGCACGAAGTGGATCACCAGGAAGCAAAATCTTATCAGCGATTTCACCTGGTTTTGCGGAAATATGGATACTCATTTTTTTCACAAAGGGCTACTAGCCCTTCCTTTCTTTTCTCTATTTATGTAACACAGATTCCAAATTGACTAGGTTACATATAGGCTTGCTCCTTGAAACCAAGTGTCCCTCTTAAGAAGGCAAATGGCAAGGCATAGATTGATTTATTGTATTGTGAAACCGTATCGTTGTAATACAGGCGTTGGTTGGTCACCAGAGCTTCAGCTTCTTTGATTTCTAGCATCAAATCCCGCAAACTCTCGTCAGCCCTTCCTTTTGTATCCCGTTCGATCCGTTCCCCCAACTTTGTAACTTTTTCAGATTGTTGCGACAGATGGTCATGGAAATTGTTGGAACCTGAATTGGAAGTAAATTTCTTCTTGGTCTGATGATGATTGGCATCATTTCCTTCTGCAGTCAAACGATCTGATTGCTTCTCCTCTTCAATCAACTCGGAAAAGGTATTCTTCACAGACATTTTTAACTCGTGATCTACAATTTTATCCGTCACTTCTTGCAGTTGGTCCAACAACTTTGTAACATGTAGTTGTTTAATCTCTATTGCTTTGTAAGAAGTGGTAATCTCCTCTTTTAAGTGAACAACCTTATTATATTGTAGTATAAATAAAATAATCAGATAAGAAATTACTGCACAAATAATCGAAGCACCATCGAAAGGCTCATAGTTGGTTTCAGAGCCACTTGTATCAATAGCTGCGAAGAAGAACAACCATACGATTGTAAGTAGCGCAATAATGCCTATCCCTTTCAGAACACTGAACCAGGGTTTGTTGGTCATTGGTCCCTCCTACAACTCAGCCAAGATAGCTTTGACCAAGCCCTTGAAGTTACCCTTGATTTGCTCGGTTACTTCTACGACTTCCTCGTGGTTGAGTTCTGATTGGAAACCAGCCGCAAAGTTGGTAATAGCAGAAATTCCCAAGACTTTCATGCCTGAATGGGCCGCCACGATAACTTCTGGCACTGTTGACATACCGACTGCGTGGGCCCCCATGGTCTTGAAGGCCAAGATTTCAGCTGGAGTTTCGTAGGTAGGACCTGTCACACCAAGGTAGACACCATTGTCCAACTTGATACCCAATTTTTCCGCAACAGCATGGGCTTTCTCACGGTATTCTTTGGTGTAGGCATTGGACATATCTGGGAAACGTGGTCCGAACTCTTCCAAGTTTTCACCAATCAATGGGTTTTGACCTGTCATGTTGATGTGGTCTGTAATGGCCATGAGGGTACCTGGACCGTAACCGATACCACCTGCGGCATTGGTGACAATCACTCCTTCACAACCAAGAGCTTTCATGACACGAACTGGGAAAGTCACAACTTCCATCGGATTTCCTTCGTAGAAATGGAAACGACCTTGAAGAGCCAAGACCTTACGTCCAGCCAAATCACCATAAACCAACTTACCAGCGTGACCAACAACTGTTGACTTGCCCCAGTTTGGAATATCCGCATAGTCGATGACAATGGCATTTTCAACTTCTTGAGCCAATTCACCCAAGCCAGAACCCAAAATCAAACCGAATTCAGGCTTGATCATTCCTTTTTCTTCTAAAAAAGCTTTTGTTTCATAAATTTTTTCTATTAGTGACATAATATAAATTGCAGGGACGTAATCCCATTCAGTTGGCTACACCAACCAAATTTTCCTTTCTATGAATGTTTCTAGGGAGAATGTCCTCACTCTTAGCGAGGAGAGACAACTTCTCCATCTTCCTTGATAAAATCTGCTGTCATCGGCGGGAGTAAATCCAGCACAACTTCCGACGGCCGGCACAATTTCACCCCTTTGGAACTCACAACAATCGGTCGATTGATGAGGATGGGTTCTGTAACCATTGCTGATAAAATGTCATCCTCATCAGCCTTGTCCCAATCAATCCCCATCTCTTGATAAGGGGGAACATTGGTCCGAAGCAGTTCTTTTGCTGTCAAATCCATTTCTGCCAGCAACTCTACTAATTTTTCCTTGCTAGGAGGAGTTTCCAGATAGTGAATAATCTCTGGTTCGATCCCAAGATGACGAATGAGAGCAAGTGTATTTCGTGATGTACCACATTCTGGATTATGGTAAATGGTTACTTTGTCCATAGCTACCTTTCTTATAAATAAGCTGACCAGTCATATTCTGGCATGTTTTCTTTGATAATGTCAAGGGGACGGCAGAGAAAGGCTGTCTGTTCTCGCTCGATAATAGGACGGTTGAGCAAGGCAGGTTCTGCAACTAGACGTTGAAAAATGTCTGTTTCAGACAAACCTTGTCGTTCCTCCTCCGTCAACCGAATGACTGCTGAAGGTTGACTTCCCATTTTTTTCAAAAGAGCTGCCAACTCTACATCTGTCAGTGGATGTTCTAAATAATTGACCCACTTAATGTCCAAGTTCTGACTAGGCAATAAGACTTGTAATTTCTTACACTTGCTGCAGTCGGGATTGATATAAACCGTCAGTTGTTCCATTAAACCAATCCGTCCAAGAAACTTTCACCAATCATGGCTTTTTCAACGCCAAAGTTTTCAGCGATTGTAGCTGAAATATCCGCAAAATGTCCAACTGGCAAGACTCCACTTCCCTTGAAGGACTTACTGTAAGCCAAGAGTGGCACATACTCACGGGTATGGTCCGTACCTGCATAGGCTGGGTCATTTCCATGGTCTGCTGTAATCAAGAGCAAATCATCCTCACGCATATTTTCGATAATTTCTGGGATACGAGCATCGAATTCCTCCAAACAATCGCGGTAGCCTTCGATGTCACGGCGGTGACCATAAACAGCATCAAAATCCACCAAGTTGGTAAAGGAGAAACCTTTCTCAAAGTCAGCTAACTGCAAGGTTTCAATCAAGACATCGACACCGTGCATATTTGACTTGGTGTGACCCATGTCATTTGTGATACCTGATGCGTTGAAAATGTCACTGATTTTGCCGATAGAGTAGGTAGGTACACCTGCATCTGCTAATTTATTGAGAACAGTTGCTTCAAACGGTGACACCGCATAGTCATGACGGTTGGCAGTCCGAGAGAAATTGCCTGGCTCACCAATGTATGGACGGGCGATGATACGACCAAGAAGAGCTGGACGTTCAAGGGTAATGGAACGAGCGTACTCGCAGATACGGTACAATTCATCAAGCGGAATAATGTCTTCGTGGGCTGCAATCTGAAGGACAGGGTCTGCGGAAGTATAGACGATCAACTCCCCAGTTTCCATTTGGCGAGGACCGAAGTCATCAATAACAGCTGTACCTGAATAGGGCTTGTTTGCCTCGCGGATGATTTTACGTCCTGAGAATTCTTCGATTTTTGTCAAAATCTCCTCTGGGAAGCCGTCCCAGAAAGTGTCGAATGGTTCAGTAATATTGAGACCCATAATTTCCCAGTGGCCTGTCATAGTGTCCTTACCGAGCGACACCTCTTCCAGCTTTGTCACGTAGCCAGTCGGATTTTCCTCAGCTGGAACAGTCGCAAGAGCTGTGTCACGAGGAATATTTCCAAGACCAATTTTAGCCATATTGGGGACTACTAACCCTGCCTTCTCAGAGATATGACCTAGTGTATCAGACTCCGTGTCGTTAACACCAGCATTGAAAAACTTGTCCGCATCTGGAGCCGCACCGATTCCAACAGAATCCATAACCACCAGATGAATACGTTTAAATTTAGACATAAGAACTCCTTTTTCTAAGAACTTGCATTGACAAGCGAGGTGCTGAATAGTGAATACAGGTTCTATTGTTCGTCTTTTCATTATACCACAAAAACGCCTCTCATAGTTAGTTTAATGAGAAGCGTTTTCACTTTATTTCTTTTCAAGAATTTTTGGTCCCTGCGGTGTGCCGATAATGACCTTAGAAATCAAGCCTATAAAGAGCCCGTGCTCTACGACACCAACTGTTCTATCCAATTCATCAGCCAAGGCGTAGCTGTCTTCAATTCGTTGCAAATCTAGGTCTATAATGAAATTCTTCATATCGGTCACATGTTTCTGTCCATCCTTCATCCGAAAACTTGGACGATAACCCTTTTTCTCGAAGAGGCGGAAAAGATTTTCAGAACCATATTGCACCACTTCCACTGGCAACTTGAAGGCGCCAAGGGTATCGACCACCTTAGATTCATCCACAATCCAGATGCTATCCTTGCTGTTGACCGCAACCACCTTCTCCATGAGCAGTGCGGCACCTCCACCCTTGATACCATTGAATGCCCCGTCAACTTCATCAGCTCCGTCAACTGTCAAGTCTACATAGTCAACTTCATCTATATTCTTTAAAGGAATTCCTAAAGAGGCAGCGTGGTCTGCAGTGGCATGAGAGGTCGTCACACCTGTAATCTGCAAGCCTTCTTCCTGCACCCGACGTCCGATTTCTTGTACAAAATAGTAGGCTGTCGAACCTGTCCCCAAGCCGACGATCATGCCATCCGTCACAAACTCCGCCGCCTTAATCCCAACTTGTTCCTTTAAATTTGTCATGAATTGCTCCTTTCAGCTAAACCGTTTACATTCATTATAGCATGGATAGAGAATTCTGCCTACTGGTTTCTACAAGAAGGCTAATAAAACCTACCCCCATCTATAATTTTTCCACATCTTTCAGTTTAACAGAAACAATCTTGGACACACCAGATTCCTGCATGGTCACCCCATACATAACATCAGCAGCCGCCATGGTTCCTTTCCGGTGGGTCACGACGATAAACTGGCTATCCTTGTCAAAGCGGTTGAGATAATCCCCAAACCGCTTGACATTAGCCTCATCCAATGCTGCCTCCACCTCGTCCAAGATAACGAAAGGAATTGTCTTGACGCGGATAATGGAAAATAGCAGAGCGAGGGCCGAGAGGGCCTTTTCGCCACCAGACATCAAGTTGAGAGATTGGATTTTCTTACCCGGAGGCTGAACTGAAATCTCCACACCCGCAGTCAAGATATCCTGCTCCGTCAATATCAAGTCCGCAGAACCACCGCCAAACATCTGTCTGAAAGTCTGCTTGAAGCTTTCGCGAATGGCTTCAAAAGTGACCTTAAAGCGTTCCTTGACTTCATCATCCATTTCATGAATGGTATTCAAGAGCAAATCACGCGCCGACAAAATATCCGTCCGTTGTTCATTGAGGAAGGTCAGACGGTTATTGACCTCATCATACTGCTCAATGGCATCCAGATTGACCGGACCAAGAGCACGAATAGAACGCTCCAATTCTTTCAGACTTTGTTCAGCCAGAGGCAAATTCTCTACTGCATTTGCCTGGTCCTGAGCCGCTTCAAAGCTCAATTTGAAATGCTCTGTCAAATGACCAAGTAAGGTCCGTAGCCGGTCTCCAGCTTGCTCACAATCAGCTTCTAACTTGGCCTGTTTGCGAATGAGGTCATCATTCTTAGTTCGAGCCTGCTCCAAGCGACCTTCCAAGTCTTCAAACTGACCGTCAATATCTTCCAACTCAAATTTTAAGCGGATTTGAATCTGATTGGTTTGGCTTTGCTTATCAGTCGCAGACTGTAATTGCTCTTCCAGAATTTCAATACTAGTATCTTCTAAAGCCTCAACTTTCTGGTTAATCAGATCTTCCAGTATAGAGATTTCCTTTTCAGTAGTCCCTTTTTCTTCCTGTAAACGATTGAGGTCTGTCTGTTCAAAGCGCAGCTGACTAGAAACTTCTGCCTGCTCCAAGGTTAATTGACCCTTCTGACTTTGTAGTTTCTGCAGACTTTCTTGGATGCTGTCTCGATTGTCACGCACCTGATTGATTTGATTGTCTAAAGCTTGTTTTTTCTCCGTCAAGGATTGAAGGCTGATTTCTTCCTTGCTAGCTTCATCTTCTAACTCAGTCAAAATGCTTGGGCTAACCTGACTCATTTGTAAGTCATACTGAGCTGTCACCTGAGCTAGACGATTTTCTGCCTGTTCTTGATGAATCCTTGCGCTCTGCTGGCTCAGTCTAGCCTCTTCCCCCTCAGCCTTGATGGTTTCCAGACTTTCTCTGACGCGGTCTAGACTTGTCTTCTTAGTCGCCACCAAGTTTTCTTGCTCTTTCAACTGGCTAGACAGCTCTGCTATTTCTCCTAAAAGAGCGTCGAGTTCAGGCTTAATGAAGGTGGTGTTGTTGTTTCGATTGCTACCACCCGCAAAGGCACCGCCAGGACGGATTTCTGCACCATCCATAGTCACCATACGGACCTGAAACTTGGTCGCACGCGCCGCCTGATTGGCATGGTCAATGCTATCAAAAATCGCAATAGTGCCTAGCAAATTTTGGAAAATAGCATCTAGATTTGGTTGATAGGTCACGAGGTCGCTTGCTAGTCCCAAGAAACCATCTGAGGCTTGAAGTTGGGCAAGTTGCTGACTGGACAATTGACGCGGCTTGATAGTGGTCAAAGGCAAGAAGGTCGCCCGACCTTGACGTTTTTCCTTCAAGAAAGCAATCGCTCGCTTGGCTGTCGCCTCGTCTTCGACGATAACGTTTTGGCTAGCTCCGCCCAAGGCAATTTCCAAAGCTGTCTGGTAACGAGTATCGAAAGTCAACTGCTCACTAACTGCCCCGATGATGCCACCCAGACTAGACGAAGCCTGCAAAACAGCCTTGACTCCTGCGTAGAAATTGGAGTGATTTTTTAAGATAGCTTCCAAACTTGACTGGCGAGCCTGCTTGCCCTTCAATTGATCAATTAGATCAAACATGCGACCTTGTTCAACTTGATAGGCAGCCTGAGCCTGTTCAATCTCTTCTTTCTTGGTCTGATAGGATGTGAGCAAGCCCCGCAAGACTTGATCAGCCTCTTCTGCGGCTACCTGGCTCTTAGCCAATTCTTCTTGAGCTGTCTGTTTTTCTGTCTGTAAACGTGCTAGGTCAGCAGATTTACTTTCTGATAAACTGATTTGATTGGCAATATCCTGCTGAATCTTGGTCAAGCGGTTGGAAGCCTCAGCCTCTTCCTGCATGAGGGTAACATACTGCTCACGCAGGTGATCCAATACTTGATCTGGATCTTCAGAGAAATAGGAAATCTCCTTATCAACCGAAGCAATTTCCTTTTTCAATTTGAACAAGGAAGCTCCCAACATTTCCAAACTTTCCTGCTTGAGAACAATTTCCTCTTCCAGTTGTCCTCGCTTCGCAACCAGGGTTTCTAAACGCGACTGAGCTTCTTGTCGACTGGATTCATTCTGACTGCTTTCTAACTTATGAAGGTCAATTTTTCGTTCCAAGTCACTGATCAACTTGGTCAAATCCAACAAAACAGCTTGTTCACGCTCCATTTGCTCGGATAAGCGATGGCGTTCTTCTTTTAAGGACTGGTTTTCTTTCTCTAGCTCTGAACGCTGTTGGTAGTAGCTTGCTAAGTCTGACTTAACTACTTCAAGTTCGCTTTCCTTGGCAGTCAAAATTTCCTTACCTTGGGTTAACTGAGCAACCAATACATCCAGATACAGTTCCTTACGTTGGCCATCCAGTTCCAAAAATTGTTTAGCCGTTAGCGCCTGTTTCTCCAAGGGTTTGACCTGATTGTCCAATTCATAGATAATATCGTCCAAACGGTCCAAATTTCCTTGAGCCTGAGCTAGCTTGCTCTCCGTTTCTTTCTTACGAGTCTTGTATTTTAAAACACCAGCAGCCTCTTCGAATATAGCTCTGCGTTCTTCTGGCTTGGAATTAAAAATAGCCTCAACCCGTCCTTGCGAGATGATAGAAAAAGAATCACGCCCCAAACCAGTATCCATGAAGAGATCGTGAATATCCCGCAGACGAACCTTCTGACCATCTATCAAGTATTCGCTATCACCAGACCGATAAATATGGCGTTCTACCTTGATTTCTTTATTCTTATTAGCAATAAAACCTGTGCTATTATCCAAGGTTACGACAACGGAAGCATAATTAAGAGGCTTACGGCTTTCAGTCCCCGCAAAGATAACATCTGGCATCTTGCCTCCACGCAGGCTTTTGGCAGACGACTCTCCCAAGGCCCAACGCAAACTTTCTGTAATATTGGACTTGCCCGAACCATTCGGTCCTACAACGGCTGTCACCCCACGGTCAAAAACCACCTTGGTCTTGTCCGCAAAGGACTTGAAGCCCTGCATTTCAATCGATTTAAGATACATACCTATCCTCTAGCCTCCACAGCATTTTTTGCGGCGGCTTGTTCAGCTAATTTCTTAGAACGACCACGACCACGACCAATCACACGCTGGTCCGCAGATACCTCGACTTCAAAGGTCTTATCGTGGGCAGGACCTGATTCAGCCACCACCTGATAAGAAATTGCAATCTCACCATTTACCTGCAGGATTTCCTGTAAGGCTGTCTTGTAGTCAGTCACTCGCTCAAAATTCCCCTTTTCCAGACGAGGAATCATGACCTTATGGATAAATTCCTCCACGGTCCTTTCTCCCTTGTCCAATAGCAGAGCTCCTAAGAAAGCCTCGAAAGCATCTCCCAAAATGGTATCACGATTGCGCCCCCCAGACTTCTCTTCTCCTCTACCAAGACGAAGAAATTGATCAAAGCCACAGGCACGCGAAAAACCAGCCAAGGACTCCTCACGAACAAAGGTCGAACGTAACTTGGACATCTCCCCTTCCGGTCTATCAGGATACTTTTTATAGAGGTACTTGGAAATCATCAATTGGAGAACAGCGTCTCCTAAAAATTCCAAGCGTTCATTATGTGAAATTTTTAGAAGGCGATGCTCATTGGCATAAGAAGTATGGGTAAAAGCCGTTTCCAGCAAACTCAAATCCGAAAAATCAATCCCAAAATCCGCCAAAAGTTTTTTATGTAAATCTTTCATCATCTAACTCCTTTCTAAAGAGTAATCGTTACAAAATAGAAGTTTCAAATTCACTTCATCTTAATATTATACCATATTTCCCACAAGACTTCCCTCTAGAACTGAACATTCAACAAATAGCCCTCTTCATCTTTTTACAAACATTTACATATCCATCCTTTTTCGATAAAATGGAAGAAAAGGAAGGGAGTTAACATGCAAAACAAACCGAAACCACTCAACACCTCGCTCCTCTCCCTCTTTCAATTCATGGGAGCTGTTTTAGTCATCGCCCTCCATTGTCGCAGACTATTTGAAGCAGACCAGCTTCACTTCATCCAAAAATCAATCTTTAGCCGCATGGTCGTTCCCTACTTCATGGTCACCGCCAGCTTCTTTCTCCGACGCAACTACCCTAGCCTCTCCAAACAATACTTGATCCGCTACAGCAAGCAGTACCTGACCTGGTCCGCCCTCTACCTCCCCTTCTTCCTCATATACTTGATATTCCAAGAAATCCCCCTACTCTACTATCCCCTCGCACTCCTAGTCGGACTGACCTACACCGGCAGCAGCTACCAACTCTGGTACATGCCCGCCTTCCTGCTAGGTCTTGTCCTCGTCCACAATTCTTTAAGGAAATGGGGCTGGCGCATCACAGCCTGTCTAGCCTGCCTTCTCTATCTCCTAGGCTCAGTTGAAACCTACTCCTCCTACCTGGCAGAATCGGCTTTACTAACCGCATTTGAACACTACAAAACCTTCTTTTTCACCAGCCGCAACGGCCTCTTCTACGCACCGATTTTTGTCCTGACAGGCTTTTACCTAGCCGATAAACTCAATCAACCCATTTTCCAATACCGACAAAAGGCCAAACTACTTGTCTGCATAGCTCTTTTAACTTTTGAGGCTACAATCATCTACATCAATCAAGGTTATGATAAAAACTTTATTTTCAGCCTTATTCCATTCACAGCCTATCTAGTCGCCTGGAGCTTAACCACAGACCTCTTCCGCCAGAAAAAATTCCAATTTCTAAAGGAATACGCCAGTTACTATTATTTTATCCATGTTATCCCAGTCGAAGTCAGCTTTTTCTTCCTAGAAAATCATTCCCTGACCAAAATACAGAAAGGCTGGCTGGTTTTCTTTATCACCATCATCACTTGCCAACTGCTCAGCTGGTTAATCATTAAACACAAAAGAACCTTGTAAGACTTAACTTACAAGGCTTTTTTACAAATCAAAATCCTCTTTCAACTTATCAATCACCTGTTGGAGCAGGTCGCGATTGACACTGTATTTGACATCGCTATTTTTTGTATTGAAGAGAAGTAAATCACCGTTAATCAACTTTTGGGTATGAAAGGACACAGCGGCTCCAGTAATATTGAGCCGTTCTGCAATGTCCTTGCTCTTGGCATGGGGCTTGGTCAACTCCACCAAGACCTGATAGCGCGTGCTATCGCTGATGACTTTAAGAGCCGTTGTCAAATCATCCAGATCCAACTCGTCATTTGACAGCATCATCTGATCAATTCGACAGGATGCTAAAAGAGCGACTTTCATATAGTCAAATTGTTCATTGCCATAATAAGCAAACCAATAATTCCAGGGACTGAGAACGAAGAATTGGGCAGTTTCTACTCCTAAAGCATCCAAACTAGTCATGGACAACTGCTTGGACTCTTGATAGAGTTTTTCAATGTCAAATTCCTGAGCAAATTTTTCACGCTCCGCCCTTGCCAGCTCAAAATAGGGCTGGTAGATTGGAAGCATCTTATCCAAGAGATGGACAGACCGCTGGACCGTTTCCAAGGGATTGCGAATAGCTAGTGACCAGTACCACTTATCTGCCGGCTTTTTATCCGTTTTTTCCAAAAGTTCCATGAGGCTGAGGGTCTTCTCACGATGTCCGTCATTTTCAGACGCCAACATGGTTCGCATGGCATCTTCTACTTCTTCTTGAGACAGCTTTAAAATCATTTGACAGGCTTCCTCAACTGTCTTTGGATCCTGTCCATCATTCAAGATATAGAAATAAAGACTATGCAAAATATTAAAAATATGTCCCCAGACAAAGACTTGATTGACTTCCTGACGAAAATCTGCCAACTTTTCTTCAATCTCATCACGAATGTCCAAGGCATCTTTGAGAATGTCTTTTTCTTTCTGTGAAAAATCCGCCTCAATCGGTTCCTCACGTTCTGTAACAATTAAAGGAATAAAGAATTTTTCGACAATTTCGCTTCTATAATCTCGGTAATCTAATTTCATACGCATACTTTCTAAGCTTGAACTACTTCGTTATTTGATTTACGACCTGTAAGAATAGTATAGCCCAAGAGTCCCACAGAAAGCAAGAGGAAGATGAGGGAAATGCTTGTAACAGATAAGATTGTTGTTACCATTAGGGCAACCAAGGCTTGACCAGCTACCATACCGATTTGACAGAAGCTTGTAATACCAGCGTCAACAGTTGCCAATTTATCCTCTGGTAATTTATTCATAACAAGGGCACTCATTTTTGGATTAAAGATTCCCAAGGTCATAGCTGTCACAAAAAGAACTGCTAATACCACATAGATATTGTGAAGGAAGAAACCTGAGAAAATCAAGACTGGCATCAATGTAGAGAATTTGAGGAGATTGATTAAGCTGACATTTTTGAACAAAGCCATACCGATACTTGACCCCAAGATACTACCAACTGAGAAGAAAATGGAAATCAAAGCAACGGTTGTTCCTGCATTGACAATCACAAAGTCTGAGAACTCCTTCATATTTAGAATAACTAATGGTGAAAGTGCGGTAAAAATGGCATTCAGGCTGGTAATGGTCACAATTGACGCTTTGAGAACAGGAATATTCTGAACAGCTTGGTAGGATTCTTTGAGACTGTTACGCATACCCTTGATAAGTCCTGCTTCTGTTTCTGTTTGCTCAGCTTCTTGGATAGGATTTTCCTTCAGTAGCTTGGCAAGAGCTGGACGGAGGGTTGCCATGATGGTAAGACTGACCAAGAAGGTCCCTGCATTGAAGAAGGCGAGATTCTGGTAAGACATAAAGCCGATGAGAATGGCACCGCTAGCTTGGAAGGCAATTTGCAAAAGTGATTTCACCGTCATCTTGAATGCCATTGCTGTTTCACGATCTTCCGCTGCCACAACCCTCAGACTAACTGGCATATAAAGGCCATTTTCATATTGACCCGACAAATCAGACAAGAAATTGATGACACATACGACTGCTACAATCCAGAGGGCTGGTGTAAATCCCATTAGTAAACCAACGAGGGCATACAGACCGACACGTACGACCAAGGTAGCCAGAATGGTATCCAGTTTGTTTTTTGTCTTGTCCGCCCAGATTCCCATAAAGAGACTGGCCAAAATCGGCAAGGTTTCAGAAGCGGTAATCATAGCCAAGGCAAACTTGGTATCTGGTAGAAGCAAGACATAGTTCATCAGGGCTAGATAGTAGAGTGTGTCACCAAAGTTGGAAATCAAATCCGCTACAAAGCTGGATAGAAATAATTTATTGTTGACTAGTTTTTTCATAAACATCTCCTTAAACAGATATTAAACATTTGTTTAATATTATTTTACACTTTATTTTAATAAAATCAATATTTAATTTTATAAAAATTAAATATTTTTTAAACAATTGTTTAATTTTTATTCTATCTGGCTTTTTCTTGACAAGATAAGCACAGTTTGTTATAGTATTGTTCGGGCACCTCTTTTGAGAGGTCGGAGAAAAGGCTCCCTAGTTTTAGGGAGCTATTTTTTGTTTTTCCCGAAGTTTAGTACATCATCGGAGGACTTATTGGATGAAAAAAATCGCATTTGATTCAACTAAATACTTGAATTTGCAACGTGATCACATTTTAGAGCGTATTGCCCAATTTGAAGGCAAGCTCTATATGGAATTTGGTGGAAAAATGTTGGAAGATTTCCACGCAGCCCGTGTTTTACCAGGTTATGAACCAGATAATAAAATCAAGCTCCTCCAAGAGTTAAAAGACCAAGTAGAAATCGTCATCGCTATCAATGCCAGCAATATCGAACATTCTAAGGCACGCGGCGACCTAGGCATTTCTTACGACCAAGAAGTCTTCCGCTTGATTGATACATTTAATGATATTGATATTTATGTTGGTTCTGTGGTCATTACCCAGTACCGCAACCAACCAGCCGCAGACGCCTTCCGCAAACAGTTGGAAAAACACGGCATCAAGTCCTATCTCCACTACCCAATCAAGGGCTATCCTTCTGATATTGACCACATCATCTCACCAGAAGGTATGGGCAAAAATGACTACATTGAAACTAGTCGCAATCTCGTCGTTGTCACCGCACCTGGACCTGGTTCAGGTAAATTGGCGACTTGTATCTCCCAACTTTACCACGACCAACTGCATGGCGTAACATCAGGCTATGCCAAGTTTGAAACCTTCCCAGTGTGGAACTTACCACTCCACCATCCCGTTAACTTGGCCTATGAAGCAGCAACTGCCGACCTGGACGACCTCAACATGATTGACCCCTTCCACCTGCAAACTTATGGCAAAACTGCGGTCAACTACAACCGTGACATCGAGGTCTTCCCTGTCCTCAACCGTACCTTTGAACGTATTTTGAACAAATCACCATACGCCTCACCGACAGACATGGGCGTTAACATGGTGGGCTATTCCATCGTGGACGAGGAGGCTGCGATTGAAGCATCCAAGCAAGAAATCATCCGTCGCTACTACCAGACACTCGTTGATTTCAAGGCAGAGCGGGTGAGCGAGCAAGCAGTTAAAAAGATTGAACTCCTCATGAATGAAGTCGGTGTGACACCAGCAGGTCGTAAGGTTGTTGTCGCTGCGCGCGAAAAAGCAGAGCTAACTTCAAGCCCTGCCCTTGCTATTCAGTTGCCAACTGGAGAGATGGTAACAGGTAAGACATCCGACCTCCTCAAACCAACTGCAACTGTCCTTCTCAATGCTATCAAGCAAATTGCTAAAATCGATGATGAAACTCTTCTCATTGAACCAAACTACATCCGTCCAATTCAAGAATTGAAGGCAGATTATCTGGATAAGGCAAATACACGACTCGATGCAAGTGAGATTCTTAACGCCCTTGCCATCACTGCACAAGATAGCCCTGTCGCTACACAAGCAATGAAAGAATTAGGCCAATTAAATGGTAGCGAAGCCCACTCAACCGTTATCCTATCCGATGAAGACAAGAGTGTTCTACGCAAGTTAGGCATCAATTTAACCTTTGATCCTATCTATCAGCACAATAAGTTTTATCAGAAGAACTAAAGACAAAAATAGACTTGCCCCGGCAAGTCTATTTTTGTTATAGAAAAAACAAGGATATTTCTAGCCTTGTTTTTCCATTTTATCTATTAGTTAAAATCAACATACTCTTTTTGAAGTTCAAGAACTTCTTCTGCCGTTGCACATTCTGTCAAGGCACGGTGAGCATATTCTTCCATCTTAGCTGTGTCAAGTGTCTTCATGAGGCTACGTGTACGAAGGACAGAAGTTGCACTCATAGAGAACTCATCCAAGCCCATTCCGACAAGAAGTGGAACAGCTTGTTGATCACCAGCCATCTCACCACACATACCAGCCCATTTGCCTTCTGCGTGTGCAGCCTTGATAACATTGTTGATCAAGCGAAGGATTGATGGGTTGTATGGTTGGTAAAGGTATGAAACTTGTTCGTTCATACGATCTGCTGCCATAGTATATTGGATAAGGTCGTTTGTACCAATTGAGAAGAAGTCAACTTCTTTAGCAAATTGGTCTGCAATCATAGCTGCTGCAGGGATTTCAATCATGATACCCACTTGGATATCATCTGCAACTGCTACACCTTCAGCCAACAAGTTTGCTTTTTCTTCTTCAAGGATCGCTTTTGCTGCACGGAATTCTGTCAACAAGGCAACCATCGGGAACATGATACGAAGTTTACCATGTACTGATGAACGAAGAAGGGCACGCAACTGCGTACGGAACATTTGGTTACCAGTCTCAGAGATAGAGATACGAAGGGCACGGAAACCAAGGAATGGGTTCATTTCGTGTGGAAGGTCGAAGTAAGGAAGCTCCTTATCACCACCAATATCCATTGTACGAACCACAACCGGCTTACCGTTCATACCTTCAAGAACAGCCTTATAAGCTTCGTATTGCTCATCTTCTGTTGGGAAGTCTTGTGAGTCCATGTACAAGAACTCTGTACGGTAAAGACCAACTGCTTCAGCACCATTATCGTTTACACCTTCAACGTCTTTTGGTGTACCGATGTTAGCTGCCAATTCGAAGTGTTTGCCGTCAGCTGTCACTGTTTGAGCATCTTTCAAGAGTGCCCACTCAGCTTTTTGTTTAGCATAGGCTTCGCCAGCTGCCTTAAATTCTGCAATCACTTCTTCAGATGGGTTGATAACAACTTCACCTGTGATACCGTTAACAGCGAGGACATCACCATCTTTCACGATTTCAGTAATATTATTTGTACCCAATACAGCTGCAATCTCAAGTGTACGAGCCATGATAGCTGAGTGACTTGTACGTCCACCGATGTTTGTTACAAAAGCTTTAACAAACTGTTTGTTCAATTGTGCTGTATCAGATGGTGTCAAGTCGTGTGCAATAACGATAGACTCTTCATCAATTGTCGCTGGGTTTGGCAAACGAACGCCAAGCAAGTGAGCAAGGACACGTTTAGCAACGTCGCGGATGTCTGCTGCACGCTCTTGCATGTATGGGTTATCTTCCATACCTTCAAAGATAGCGATGAACATATCCGTTACTTCTTTCAAACCTGTTTCAGCATTTGTTTTCTTAGCACGGATAGTTTCCTTAATCTGACCAATCATTTCTGGGTCAGCAAGAACCATCAAGTGTGCATCAAATACGGCTGCGGCTTCTTCACCAAGGCTAGCTACTGCGTTCTCACGAATAACAGAAAGCTCGTTTTGAGAAGCTGCAAGAGCAGCATCCAAACGAGCCTCTTCTGCATTTGTATCTTCAACTGTAACAGTTTCGAAGGACAAATCTGGCTGAACGAGTAGATATGCCTTAGCAACGGCAACACCATCAGATGCTGCAATTCCTTTAAGCATTTCAGTCATCTTCTTATGCCAATCCTTCTTTTTCCATTGTTTCAGTGATAGCTGCGATTGCATCGTCAGCATCAGCACCTTCAGCAGAGATTGTTACATCAGCGCCTTGACCAACACCAAGACTCATAACACCCATGATAGATTTAAGGTTTACAGATTTTTCTTTGTAGTTCAAAGTGATGTCTGAAGCGAATTTGCTAGCAGTTTGAACAAGCAAAGTTGCTGGACGTGCGTGGATACCTGTTTCTGCCACGATGTGGAAGTCTTTTGAAGCCATAGTTGGATTCTCCTTTGTTTTTACAAAATTTTGAGTTATTTGTGATAACCCTTACAAAAAGCATTATATCACTTTTTGAAATCATTTTCAAGAATTTTTTCGTTTCTTTCAGTAAAACTATTTTTTATGAGATTATAAAAGTCCTGAAAACATCGTGAAAGCTTGGTTTCAAAGGATTTGTGCCATTTACACAAGATATGGTGTTTGTTCGTTTTTTGTCATACTATATTTTGTGATAGTTGTGGACTTCCTTCTTGACTTTGACCACAAAATCTTGTATGCTAGATTGGTATATTTATTTTAAAAAGGAGAAATTGAATGGTTACCATCTATTCAAAAAATAATTGTGTTCAATGTAAGATGAGTAAAAAATTTCTTGATGAGCACAATGTGGCCTACAAAGAAATCAATCTAGACGAGCAACCTGAATTTATCGACCACGTTAAAAACCTTGGTTTCTCAGCAGCGCCAGTTATTGAAACTGAAAATGAAGTTTTCTCTGGTTTCCAACCAACAAAATTGAAAGCCTTGGTATAAACTATACCAAGTTACCCCTAGTATAGAAAGAGATTGCGATTATGAGTTTGAAAGAGTTAGGCGATGTGTCCTACTTCCGTTTAAATAACGAAATCAACCGTCCAGTCAATGGACAAATTCCTCTCCACAAGGATCTAGAAGCAGTTAAAGCTTTCTTTAATGAAAATGTCCTTCCAAATACTAAGCAATTTGATAGCATTTTAGACAAGATTGCCTACTTATTAGAAGAAAACTATCTTGAAAAAGAATTTTTGGACCAGTATAGCCCAGAATTTATCATCAAAATTGATCAATTCTTGAAAGACCAAAACTTCCGCTTCAAGTCCTTCATGGCTGCCTACAAGTTCTATAACCAGTATGCCCTTAAAACCAACGACGGCGCCTACTACTTGGAGAGCATGGAAGATCGCGTTCTCTTCAACGCCTTGTATTTTGCTGAGGGCGACGAAGAATTAGCACTAAACCTGGCCAACGAAATGATTCATCTTCGTTACCAGCCAGCAACACCGTCTTTCCTCAATGCAGGTCGTGCCCGTCGTGGTGAATTGGTGTCTTGTTTCCTCATCCAGGTCACAGACGACATGAACTCAATTGGACGTTCTATCAACTCTGCTCTGCAATTGTCCCGTATCGGTGGTGGTGTCGGTATCTCCCTCAGCAACTTGCGTGAGGCTGGCGCACCAATCAAGGGCTACGAGGGAGCTGCTTCTGGTGTCGTTCCTGTCATGAAACTCTTTGAGGACAGCTTCTCCTACTCCAACCAACTTGGGCAACGTCAAGGTGCTGGGGTTGTTTACCTAGATGTTTTCCACCCAGACATTGTCGCTTTCCTTTCAACTAAGAAGGAAAATGCCGATGAGAAGGTTCGCGTGAAGACCTTGTCGTTGGGTATCACTGTTCCTGATAAGTTCTATGAATTGGCACGTAATAATGAAGACATGTACCTCTTCAGCCCATACTCTGTGGAATTAGAGTACGGTGTGCCTTACAGCTACCTTGATATTACGGAGAAATACGACGAGCTAGTAGCAAACCCACGCATTCGTAAGACTAAAATCAAGGCACGTGACCTAGAAACTGAAATTTCTAAACTTCAACAGGAATCTGGCTATCCTTATGTTATCAACATCGATACAGCCAACCGTAGCAATCCTGTTGACGGCAAGATTATCATGTCCAACCTCTGTTCAGAAATTCTTCAAGTACAGACGCCAAGCGTCATCAATGATTCTCAGGAATACTTGACCATGGGGACAGATGTATCATGTAACCTTGGCTCAACCAACATTGTCAACTTGATGAAATCGCCTGATTTTGGACGTTCTGTCCGTACCATGACTCGTGCTTTGACCTACGTGACGGACCATTCGCACATTTCTGCGGTACCGTCTATCGAAGCTGGAAATGAACGTGCACATTCTATCGGACTTGGTGCCATGGGACTTCACTCATACTTGGCACAAAACTTGATCGACTACGGATCAAAAACAGCCGTAGAGTTTACCAACATCTACTTCATGCTCCTCAACTACTGGACTTTGGTAGAATCAAATAACATTGCCCGCGAACGCAAAGCTACTTTCCATAACTTTGAAAAATCAAAATACGCAGACGGCACTTATTTCGATAAATACGTGACTGGTGACTACCAACCACAATCTGACCGTGTGAAAGAACTCTTTGAAGGAATCTTTATTCCAAGCGGACAAGATTGGGCTGACCTCCGTGAGAAAGTCATGGCAGATGGTCTTTACCACCAAAACCGCCTAGCTGTTGCACCAAACGGTTCTATCTCTTATATCAACGACGTTTCTGCTTCTATTCACCCGATTACCCAACGGATTGAAGAACGCCAAGAGAAGAAAATCGGTAAAATCTACTATCCAGCAGCAGGTTTGGCAACAGAAACCATTCCATTCTACAAGTCTGCCTACGACATGGATATGCGGAAGGTTATTGATGTCTACGCTGCTGCAACAGAACACGTAGACCAAGGTTTGTCCCTCACTCTCTTCCTCCGCAGTGAGCTTCCAAAAGAACTCTATGAATGGAAAAAAGAGAACAAACAAACCACTCGTGACCTCTCTATCCTTCGAAACTACGCCTTCAACAAGGGTATCAAGTCAATCTACTACATCCGTACCTTCACGGACGACGGCGAAGAAGTCGGAGCAAACCAATGTGAGAGTTGTGTGATTTGATTTTTGTTATTTAAAAGGAAATATTATGAACAAAATTAAATATTTGTTGGTAGAATCAACTCAGATATTGAAATCGGTAAAATGGGACTATGCAAAAATGGCTCAACTCGTAAAACTATGGGGAGGTCCAAAAAAAGCAGTTTTAGCTTTTGCTACGATTACCGCAACCATAGCTTCCGTAGCAACTCTCAGTTTTCAAAAGTTATTCAAAAATTTTATGTCAAGGTTAACTCCTAAAAAATCCAATAAAGATAGCGACCAAAATGAAATTGATAAACTAATTCAATTAAAAACTGAAGAGTATCTTAATAATGTCCAAGAAAGAAAAAATAATAATTTGAGTACAGATGATATTGATAAAGAATATAATGATTTTATCAAGTCACTCCTAGAAAATAACAATACAACACAACAATAAAAGGAACTAATATGGAAACCTACTACAAAGCCATAAACTGGAACGCCATTGAGGATGTGATCGACAAGTCAACTTGGGAAAAATTGACCGAGCAATTCTGGCTCGATACGCGGATTCCCTTGTCAAACGACTTGGATGACTGGCGGAAACTGACTGCTGAAGAAAAAGACCTGGTTGGTAAGGTCTTTGGTGGATTGACGCTCTTGGATACTCTACAATCTGAAACAGGTGTCCAAGCTCTTCGCAACGATATTCGTACACCGCATGAAGAAGCTGTTTATAACAACATCCAATTCATGGAGTCTGTTCACGCCAAATCCTACTCTTCTATCTTCTCAACCTTGAACACCAAGTCTGAGATTGAAGACATCTTTGAATGGACCAACAGCAACGAATACTTGCAACGCAAGGCTAAGATTATCAATGAAATCTACGAAACTGGTACACCACTTGAGAAGAAAGTAGCCAGCGTATTCCTAGAAACCTTCCTCTTCTACTCTGGTTTCTTCACGCCACTCTACTACCTTGGTAACAACAAACTAGCCAACGTTGCGGAAATCATCAAGCTGATTATCCGTGACGAATCTGTTCACGGTACCTACATTGGCTACAAGTTCCAACTTGGTTTCAATGAATTGTCCGAGGAAGAACAAGATAAACTCCGCGACTGGATGTATGACCTGCTCTACCAACTTTACGAAAATGAAGAAGGCTACACGCGCTCCCTCTATGACGCAGTCGGCTGGACTGAGGAAGTTTTGACTTTCCTTCGTTACAATGCCAACAAGGCCCTCATGAACTTGGGACAAGACCCTCTCTTCCCTGACTCAGCAGACGATGTCAACCCAATCATCATGAACGGTATTTCAACTGGTACATCTAACCACGACTTCTTCTCACAAGTTGGTAACGGATATCTACTCGGTGAAGTTGAAGCCATGCAGGACGATGATTACTTGTATGGATTATAATCAAAAAAAGCAGTTCATTGAGCTGCTTTCTTTTTATACTAAAAATACAATCATAAAATAAGAAATGCCGTTGTTAAGCATATGTAGGGCCATTGGATAGCGGATATCTTGCTTCACCAAATAGAGCCATGCAAAGATTGCTCCCATTGTGAAATAAATCAAAAATTGTGGAAGAGTGGCTGGACCATGCACAAAACTAAACAAGGTTCCTGAAACTAGGCCGTAGAGCAAGACAGATTTTACATCGGATAATTTAGGGAAGAAATAGGTTGCCAAGAAACCACGGAAAATCAATTCTTCAAAGATACCTGCAAAAATGACTACCATGAAAAAGGAGTGAATAGGTGCAGACTGGATAAAGGCAACTGCATTTTTCTGATTATCTGATTCAGGAACTGGTAGGAGAAATTGGAGAATGAAGTATGCAAGATAGGCTAACAGCGGATAGGCAATCTGTTTTAGCCAAGGCTTATCTAGCGTCAGCTGCATTGTTTTTCTCGGATACAAGACTTTCCAAAGAAGGTAGGAAAAACCAATTAACAAGGGTAGACCCACAATCAGTCCAAACCAATATAAACCTTCTGCAGCACTAGCTGGAATACCCTCTACCTGCTCAGTAGCCCATGGTAACTGGAGGAACTGGGATCCGAATTGATAGGCAATGTAATAGGCTAATAATAAACCAGTATGCTTAAAAAATTTCTTCATGATGTATTCCTCCTTATCCTAAAACAGTCACATCAACAATATTATCGACCCGAACCAACTTGGTTTCAAGCTCCCCATTCGCTAATTCACGGGAAATTTTGAACCAATCCTCATCCACAGCTAAAATGCTGTATTCGTAAATGGTCATAAATTCCTCATCGAAACGGATTTTGGCTTTACTTCCCACCAATTCATTTAATAAAAGTGACATCTGATTTTCTCCTTTTAGACCTTTTTGTAGTTTGTTTACCTTGCTTTGTAACTGTTTCACCTTTTTCCTATCTGACAGGTAGCTGAATAATAGATAAGCAAAGGCTATCCATTGAAAAATCTCCATCTCATTTCCTTTCTAAATGAAACCTATACTCTGCAAGAGTAACATGAGCAAGACACTCAGGAAATTATTGACCATGTGAAGAATAAGGGCATTGGAATATTTGCCAGAAATGCGATAAGCAAGTCCTAGTACTAAACCCATGCCTCCATAGACAACCCAAGATCCGATATTGGTCGGATTGTGAATGAGCCCAAATAGAAAACTCGATAGCAACAATCCAACATTCGAATCCTTACCAAAGACTTTCCCCATGAGAATGCCACGGAAAATCAATTCTTCAAGAACTGGAGCAAAAAGTACAGCAAAGAGAAACAAGAGCAAGGCTGGCAGACCAGAGTTATTGATGACTTCCTGATTAGCAGTCGTCTGACCATATCCCTCTTCCAGCATAATCAATTGCCCACCGATTATTTTCAGACCAAACATGACGATAAAAGCAAGGACAACAAAACCAATATTCTTTAACATTCCCCACTTCTGCTCGCTCTTCCATAAACCAATTTTACTGGTCAAAACAAGACCGACTACCACGGCAAACAATAAGAGAGCTGCAGCAATCAGTAGATTAGTCCCGTCAAAATTTGGTAGGGCAAACATGGCCATCTGGGGCAATACATTTAGTGCAACGACTGCCAGTCCCACAAAGAGAAATTTCCAGTTTTTTAACACATTCCAATCTTTGACATTTCCAAGTCTATTCATAGCAATCTCCTTCACATACACTCAATTAGTTCTTAGCACCTTTTTCGAACAATAGCAGAGCTGGCAAGCCCAAAACCATCGGCAGAAGGATATTCAGATTTGACAAATCAATCTGCCCAGTAGCCAGCCATTCTCCGAAAACATAGCCAACTGCGTACAAGCCAAGACCGATAAACGAAGCAAGATAAATTTTCTTAAAGACTTTCATGAGTTGACCTCCATCTAAACTAAATACGTTTGATTTTCTTACGATTAACAATATAGAAACTAATGAATCCCACCAGGGTCAGAAGAACAACTGTCATGGGAGTGACAAATTGGAAATACTCTGCTGCAGATGTTCCACTTTCCTGTGGAATTTGTGACTGCCAGAGGCCGATACTGACTAGCAAACTCAAAACGGCAATCTGTAAGGTTTGATACAGAGTTCGTTTCATCATTTTCTTCCGAGCCATTTTTACATCAGCCTTGGCAACCACCAATTTATCCAGACCCAACTGTTTGATAATGGCATCCTGTTTAAATTGAGAATAGACAAGTGTCAAAAAGAGGCTGATTCCCATGACATCTTCTCCCAGCGCAAAGCTAACTAGGAAGCTCAGCAGTGTCACTGTCATAAAGAGCATATACATATTGTTACCGAAATTGGTCAAGGCCGCATAAGACACCTCGTCTAACTCACCAACAATATCATAGAAATAACGAATTGCTCGAATGTGTAGATTTTCCTTTTTCATAGCTATTACCTAAAAAACTTTCAAAAATTCTTATTTAAAATAACGACGGATCATGCGAACCTGCATGACATTGATGTAAATGTGAAGAAAGGCAACAACTAGAAAGGCTGTAATTTGTCGCTCTTGCAATAGCATACTGAGTACAAATAGGAATACATACAAACCTGGTAACACGATTTGATTCAAAGTGAAGACGATTTGGAAACTCATTTCGTAGTTTGCTTGTTTCTCACCTTCGTCCATCGCCTCAGCAAAGTCCTTCATTTCTTTTACCGTAGCAAAAGCGGATAACTTATAGTCACGAATTTTCTGAGTTAATTTCATGATAAAAATCTGAGAAATGAGAAGAATGACATAGAAAACTACATCAAAAATTGACCCGTACATGATCGCCCCATCTTCTAAGAAGGTAACACCAAATCCTAGAACCAAATTTAACAGAGTCAATGATACGGCAACATTAAATGATATGGTCGCGTATTCTAGGTTACGATACATTTTCTTATATAGTTCATCAACACGTTCTTCTTCCTCATCTGAAATGGAATGATAAAGTTTATACGATTGATTGGCCTTTACACCAAAATATACAGTTCCAGCGAAAATTACAAAAGTAATGATACGCAAACAAAACAAGAAGTTATCTAGGGTAACAAAAGACGGTAATCCAAACTTAGAAATCAATACTCCAAAAAAGCCACAAAATGCGCCAAAGATAGCTCCTGAAAGTAAATAGATAAGATTCCTCACCCATCTTTGTTTCGTTGAAATTTGTTTCCCCTGTTTCATTCTCCTACCTCCACTAATTGAAAGACATTCTCTACATTTTCGTTAAAAATCTGTGCAATTCGCATGGCAATGACCACCGAGGGCGTGTACTCCCCCCGCTCAATCAAGCTAATGGTCTGCCGAGAAACTTCTGCTAACTTTGCTAGCTCTGTCTGGTTGAGGCTATCCCGTGCCCGCAACTCCTTGAGCCGATTTTTTAAGACATATTCCATAATTTTTCCTTTCTAGGCTTGGTAGATAATCAAGCCTGTTTCTGTGTCTTCGACAGCTATATTCCCCTTAGCAAACTTAACCAATAAAAGATAGGTATAGTAGAAATCGCCTACACAAGCAGCTGCATGCATGGTAGCTACCATCAGATAAAGAGATACGTCCATTCCCCCTAAGCACGCTAGTATTGTCAAGCCTAGACTAATCACGACAAAGGGAGCCAGGGAAATTACCAACATTTGCATCCGATTATAGAGGGAACCTGGACTGGTCGCATAGGCCATGCCCGATTTCCATTTAAACCCGTATTTGACAGGATTTTCAGGACAAAAAACCTTGAAGAAGATGCCGTGGATAGCCTCATGCACTACTATCAAAAGAGGAAATAGAACCATCCCTATCCATAACTCTGGTAAGGTAAGTGGCAAATTTTGTTCTACATTAGCCAACAAGGAAAAGGCTAACTTACCGAATAGAAGAGCAAATGGGAAAATTAGAACAGTCGAAAGAATATTCAATCCCCAAACAAACTTCTTATTTTCCATGATATTGACTTCATATAATTTCTTTTTATTTTCCATTTTTCTTCTCCTTCTATTTTCTGCAACCTAGACTAAACTATATAGTCCTAGAGTAACTCCATTCAGTAAGCCAAATATAGTCGCCCCTGTAATCATAATCGCTGCCATATCTGCTGAAATGTGTCGTTTCATAAGGTTTCTCCTATCTTTTCCTAGCTTTTGTCACTTTTTCTTGGAATTAACATGTTTTAAATAGAGCAACAGTGTCGCCATCAAAGGTGGAATTAAATAACTCTCTTCGTTCAAATTAAAGTCAAATCCTAGTAAGGCTAAAACTTTAAACACCAAAATAGTTATCAAGAAGAGTGCGAAAAACAATAGGACTACTTTCATTCCATTTTTAATTGTCTTGCTCATTTTTCTTCTCCTTTTTGTTGCTGAGAGAGATTTCCAAAATCCATATAGACCACATCGGTATCATCAAGGACATCATGTCCATCTCCTGACCAAATACGACGGTTTGAACTAAACTATAAATCAAATATAGTGCAACTAGAACCTGCACTCCACGCACAACGCTTGTTCCTGTAATCAAAATTCCTTTTTTATTGCTATTGTTTTTCATAAGGTTTCTCCTATGGTTTAGTCGACACTATTTACTTTTAAGAGTTTTCTCCATATCAGCCCCCACTTTTACAAAAAATGGTACAAGGACTAAACCAGCCAGAATAGTGTAATACCGCTGGAAGTCAACTTGGTAGGCAGTTTCCTTAAAACTCCAGTAGACATCATTTAGAATGAAGATGACCAAGCCAACTCCTAAAAAAACAAAATAGGTTCCTTTGATAAATTCTTTCCACTTTTCCATCATTGTTTCCTCTTGCTAACTCTTAATCTTGTACCGTTTTTTCTTTTCTGCTACCTAGTTTCCACAAGTTCTCATCTGTCACTGCGATGGCACAAATGGCAAGAACGACATAAGTATTATCCAACTGCTGCCACTTCATGATATCAGCCAACAGGACAAAAACTAGATAGGCAATTGCCAGTACTTGTACAAAGCGGGCAATGTGAAGATTGTTTAACTTTTTCATAATCGTTTCCTGCTTTCTTTCTTATGAATTCGTTTTCATCTTTTATCTTGATATCATTGTAACACTTCCTTTTCTTTTTGACAAGTATCTTTGTCAAAAAAATAATAATTTTTGTCAAAAAGTTTATGAATGTTGTCAAAATGACTAGAATAACATACAAAAAACTCTTCTACCCAATGGATAAAAGAGTTTTTTTAGTATAGATTATAAGTTGTCAGCTACGCTGTTCAAGAGGTTTTGGATAGCAGACGCATCGCTACCACCTGCCATGGCCATATCCGGCTTACCGCCACCACGACCTGCTACGATTGGCGCAAGGACTTTGATGAGGTTTCCTGCATGGACATCAGCTAACTTGCTTGCTACAAGGACATTGACCTTGTCGCCGATGGCCGCAACCAACACCAAGACATCAGAGTAGTCTTTCTGCTTCCAGTTGTCAGCGAAGGTACGGAGAGCACCTGCATCTGAAACTTGGACCTGGCTAGCAATGTAGCGGACACCGTTTGCCTCCTTAACATCTTTGAAGACATCACCAGCAGCTGCTGCCGCTGCTTTTTCTTTCAGACTAGCGTTTTCTTTTTGCAAATCGCGGAGCTCCGCAGCCAGTGCCTCCACTTTTGTCGGCACTTGGTCGATTTGTGGCACTTTAAGGGTCTGCGCAACAGATTTGAGAGCATCCTCGCGGTCACGAAGAGCTAGGAAAGCTTCCTTGCCTGTCACCGCTAAAATACGGCGGGTACCTGAACCGATTCCCTCTTCTTTGACAATCTTGAAGAGACCGATTTCAGCGGTATTGCTAACGTGGGTACCACCACAAAGCTCAATAGAATAGTCACCGATTGTAACCACACGGACCACTTTGCCATACTTCTCACCAAAGAGGGCCATAGCACCCATTTCTTTAGCCGTATCCACATCCGTTTCAACTGTGACAATATCCAAGGCTTCCCAGATTTTTTCATTGACTTCATTTTCAATACGACGAAGTTCATCAGCAGTCACCGCTTCAAAGTGTGTGAAGTCAAAGCGGAGGAAGCCTTCCTCGTTCAAGGAACCAGCCTGGGTCGCATGCTCGCCGATGACATTGTGAAGGGCAGCATGGAGCAAGTGAGTTGCTGTGTGGTTCTTCTCAACACCACGACGACGATTTGTGTCGATTTCAAGCGTGTAAGTTTGACCAAGCGAAATGCTGGCAGAGAGTTCCACAGTGTGCAATGGCTGACCATTCGGTGCTTTCTGCACATCCACAACTGTTGCAACGACATCGCCTGAAGCATTTTTAATGACACCACGGTCGGCAACCTGACCACCCATTTCAGCGTAGAATGGCGTTTGGTCAAAGACAAGGAGGGCTTGACCTTCTGACACCGCTTCTGTCCGCTCATTGTCCACGATAATCACTCCCAATTTGGCATCTAGGCTGGTTTGCCCGTAGACAAAAGTTGAACTTTCGGTAATACCTGCCAGGGTTTCATTTTGCATACCCATTGAGCCACCTTTAACAACGGCGGCACGGGCACGGTCCTGCTGTTCCTTCATGGCAGCCTTGAAGCCTTCGTGGTCAATCTTGTAGCCAGCATCTTCTGCCAATTCCTCGGTCAATTCCACAGGGAAACCGTAGGTATCGTAGAGTTTGAAGATATCTTTACCTTCAAGAGTGTCCTTACCAGCTGCTTTCAACTCAGCCAAAAGTTCCTCCAAGTGACCGCTACCAGCATCAATGGTACGAGCAAAGGTTTCTTCCTCACGTTTAACGATTTTCTCGATGAACTCACGTTTTTCAAGCACTTCTGGGTAGTAGCTTTCCATGATATTGCCAACTGTTTCCACCAACTTGTACAAGAACGGCTCAGTGATACCCAAACGGCGACCGTGCATAACAGCACGACGGAGAAGACGGCGGAGGACATAACCACGACCTTCATTTCCTGGAAGGGCACCGTCACCGATGGCAAATGACAAAGCACGGATATGGTCTGCGATGACCTTGAAGCTCATGTTATCGCCGTCTGGATCATAGGTCTTACCAGAAATCTTTTCCACTTCACGAATGATCGGCAAGAAAAGGTCCGTTTCAAAGTTTGTCTTAGCCCCTTGGAAAATAGCTGCCAAACGCTCCAAACCTGCACCCGTATCAATGTTTTTGTTTGGCAATTCCTTGTACTCAGAACGCGGAACAGCTGGGTCTGCGTTGAACTGGGACAATACGATATTCCAAATCTCGATATAACGGTCGTTTTCAATATCTTCTTCCAACAAACGAATACCGATGTTTTCAGGGTCAAAATCTGTACCACGGTCAAAGAAAATTTCCGTATCTGGACCAGAAGGACCTGCACCAATTTCCCAGAAGTTATCTTCAAGTGGAATGAGATGGCTTGGCTCAACACCAAGAGCAATCCAGCGGTTGTAAGAATCCATATCATCTGGATAGTAAGTCATGTAGAGCTTGTCTTTTGGAAAGGCAAACCATTCTGGGCTTGTCAAAAGTTCAAAGCCCCACTCAATTGCTTCATCACGGAAGTAATCTCCGATAGAGAAGTTCCCAAGCATTTCAAACATGGTGTGGTGGCGGGCTGTCTTACCAACGTTTTCAATATCGTTGGTACGGATTGACTTTTGAGCGTTGGTAATCCGTGGATTTTCAGGAATGACAGATCCATCGAAGTATTTTTTTAGAGTTGCCACACCAGAGTTGATCCAAAGAAGTGTCGGATCGTTGACAGGTACAAGGTTTGCTGAAGGCTCAACAGAGTGGCCTTTTGATTTCCAGAAATCCAGCCACATCTGGCGGATTTGAGCAGAAGATAAATTTTTCATAAGTTAAGATACCAAGCCCGATTAGAAGGCGACTGAAAAATAGGAAACTGACAGGAAATCTTGATTTCCTAGGCAGTTTATCTTTTTTCCGAGCCTTCCGGGCGGGTTCAATTTAACGAAACAGTTAAATTAAACATTTCCTTTCATATAATGATAATTAAAGCGAACGGCCCTAGCTCGAGTTCAGTTCAGATTAAACTCGATACCCTTTCCTTTCGTTTTTTATTAGACTGATTCAATTTAGCAAGCTAGCCAACTAAACCATTTTTAAAAATTTTATGTTAGGGTTAACTCGATGCATCTTCCATCATTTCGACATAGTCGATTGCGACCACTAGAGAAATGACCAAGTCTGCATAGTCATCCTCTAAAACCGTTACCGAGTAACGAGAAGTCAGATGAAAGAGTTCTGTGGAGATTTCAGCTACTAGCTGACCATCAGGTTTTTTCAGTCGAAAATCCAAATCCCAGATATTGCCTTCTAGGATCAAGCCTAGATTTTCCACGCTATAGCGGTCCTTGAAAAAGGTATATTCTTTTTGCAAGTAGAAAGAATGTCCATCCGCCATATCAATGGTAAATTGGGGTAGGAAGGTCAAAAATTTCTTGGTAATCCGACAAACTTCTCCACCTCTGGCATTGGTCACCGTAAACCGCTTGGGAATTTCAAAGAAGGTGCCCTCTACCTGATAAGCAAGCTGTCCATGACTATCATGAATATCAAATTTTTCACCGCCCAAAATAAAACGTTGTTTGACCTGAAATTGCTTCATGATTTCCTCCAAAAAAATGACAAGAAACCAAACGAAGGGCGAAAAACCGCGGTACCACCTTCATTCAATGACTTGTCATTCTCATTTTATATTCAATTGTTTTATTCTATTAAGTAGCAAGATACTCGGCTTAGATGGCTCGCAGCGACCGCCAATTTTCTGAACTAAGGGTTCGAGTATCTATTCTTAATCCTGTTTAATCAATTATTGACCTGAAGAACTTGAAGACTCAGTTGATGATGAGCTTTCAGCCGTAGAACTTGAAGCATCTGTTGAAGAACTGCTTTCCTCAGTCGCTACATATTGTGAAAGAAGGTTTTGGAAGGCAGCATCTTTAATCTTAACATTGGCTTTTGAAAGGGCATCTTTCAAGACAGTTGCTACAAAGGTTGCATCGTTTTGCTTCTGTGCAACGATAATTTCCTTAAGTTTATCCTTGTAATCTTCCCAATTAGCTGATTTTTCAGATTTTGCTTCTAGTTTAACAACATAATAGCTTGTTGTGTAAGTTGTCATATCTACAACTGTTACTACAGATGCACCTACTTGACCAGCGTTTAAAGCAAATACCGCTGATTGAACTTCAGTCGGAACCGTTGTAGAGGTAGAATCAAACTTGACTTCTCCACCGTTTTCCTTGGTTGCACTATCTGTTGAATTGTCTTTAGCCAATTGAGCGAAATCAGCTCCCTCAGCTTGAGCTGCTGCTAGGACTTCCTTAGCTTTCGCTTCATCATCTAGTTTGATGATACGGGCAGTCACTTCCGGAGTGTAAGCTTCATAAGCAGCTTTATAGTTTTCATCGGTCAATTCTTTTTCTGCAGCCTGTTTCACAGCATACTCGACCAATTTGTTAGTACGGATTTGCTCTTTGTAACTATCAGTCGTCAAACCTGCTGAAGCAAGGGCAGTTGCAAATGAATCTCCATACTGCTCAGCCATTTTTTCATAAGCTTCGTTCACTTCTGCATCAGTTACTTTATCACCATACTGCTCTTCAAAGACATGGCTGATAACCATAGAAAGCAAAACCTGTTGAGCTTGGACATTTGTTTTAACCTGCTCATAAAACTCTGATACAGAGATAGCATTGCCTTTCATCGTAATAATGTCTTTATCTGCTGAGCTTGAGCACGCCGCAAGCGTCACAGTTGCAAGGAGGGTTACTGCACCTGCAAGAATTTTTTTTGTTTTCTTCATTTAGAAAATCTCTCCTTTTCTTCATTAACCCTTTCATTATACCATAAATTCTTAAAAAGGGCTTAATTTTCTTCAAGCTTTAGGTCAACATTGGCCACATTTTTTCGCAACATGAGCAGGCCATCGCTCATGGAAATTAAACTGGCTGTTAAATCAGGATTATCTAGGGTTGCATCAAACAAGCGTTGCAAGCCACGGTAAATCGTTCGCTGACCACGGCGAACTTCCATGATGTCTTTAGCAACATCACCGCCTTGGAAAATATCATCCAGGACAACCAAGCCACCGACCTTGACCTTTTTCAATACCTCTGGTAAAAATACGATATATTTGGACTTGGCCGAGTCCATAAAAACAAAGTCATAGCTATCATCAGGCAGATCCGGCAGTAAATCCATCGCCTCACCTTCTAACAATTCAATTTGCTTGCGACTATCGAACTTGGCGAAATTTTCCTTGGCAAAACCAATCATTTCTTCATTGCGGTCGATGGTAGTAATCTGCGAATGCGGACTATTCTCGGCCATCAAAAGAGCAGAAAATCCAATAGCCGTTCCGATTTCCAAAATATGCTCTGGCTGTAGAGTTTGCATGAGCAAACGAAAATAAGCTACTGTTTCATGAGGGATGACGGGAATATTTTCCTGACGGGCAAAGTCTTCTAATTCCTTGAGAAAACCTGTATGTTGCGCCTGACGTGTTCGCATAAAGTCCACAATTTCTTCCTTGACAACAGGACGGCGCATATTGTGGTTTGCGTTTTTAGAATATGATTCAACCATAGGGACAATTATAACACAAGTCACCAACAATTTCTTCTCTCATATACTAAAAGACAGGATTTCTCCTGCCTTTACTTACATATTTTTTGCATAGTCTAGACGATAGCCTAGATTAGCAAAGAGTTGCTGTACACGTTTAATGGTAGCTACTTTACCGAATAACAGATGGTACTGGTCTGCATTCATCTCAACAGCAGCCAAACAAAATTGTTCACTAGCATATTTTTCATCAACTACCGCAGCCCATTCTGGCACATTGCCAGTTTCCTCCAAGCCAGCCGCATCAAATTTTAACAAGATTCCAGCATTACGGACTGCTTGTAGGCGGTCAAAAGCCGCTATAAAATCGGCTAATAAATCCTTGCGCGGTCGAACACAGAGGTACTGGTTATGTGCTAGAAGGACTGACAGGATAAGCAATAGGTTATCCTTTTCTACCTCGCCCACACAATCTAAGAATGCATCGAACGCTTCAGGTGATAAAATACCTTCAAGCAAATCTAAAATATGGTTGGGATCACTAGCAAAGACGCATTCTTTTAATTGGATAAATAATTCCCTATCACCATTTGATAGTAGGTCTGCAATCTCAAAAATATCCTGTAAATTTTCTTCTGTCAGCATACTGCCTCCTATTCATCTTTATTTTTTATTTTGGAAATTCCCACATGATATGGGGTGCAAACGGGCTAAGGTATTGATAAATGTCATTGAAATCAGCTCCCGAAAGATTATCTAGTTTCACCTCAGCTAAAAAAGTTCCTGTTCTTCCTACAATACGCATCCGTTTTGAGTAAATATCCCGGTAAATGTAGACAATCTCATAGTGAATTTTCCCAATTTCTGCAACTGGAATGCTTATTCTAGCTCCCCAAAGTTTGTTTTTATACTCTAAACACTGCTGATTGAGGACAAAGACTTGCCCTTGTTTCCGCCACAAAAAAGCATAGAAGGCAGACGGAAGAGCTAGCAGCATGTAGCACAATCCTGATAGAATAGCAGGTTCTGGCTTAAAAATTAAGCCCATCCCAATCAAGATAAGTACCGTGCTAATAACCATAGGTATTACAATCGAGCGTTTGTAGGAAATCATATTAGAGATGCACTCCTTTCTCAACAAGAGCTTCCAATTTCAAAAGATTAGGGATAAATCCAATTCAAATCTGGAACCAAACTGCTAATATCACGATGAATACTATTGAAATCAGAAATTTCCAAGCTATTTATATTGATTTTATCCAAAATCGTATCATTAAAATCTTTAAAATATAAGTATCTCCGTGTAGTATAGCTCCCCGAATTCGAATGACGTTGATGCCTAATACTGTATTCTATAGCTGCAATTTCGTTCCAGTAGAGACGATGTTCTTCACGAAACATCCCAGCCTTTAACTCAATATATTCCTCAGTCATCACTACTGCAATAGGTTGGCGAGATTTCACATAGTTACTGATAAGGGCTGCTATAACAAAAGCAGAGGTAATTCCCCAAATAGCTATTAAAATGGGAGATATAAACTCATTATTTTGAGTCTGCACCGTCTCGGCTTGTCGTCTGATACTGGATTTTCTCTCTTCCATTCTCAAATTGACCGCATCGACAATCTCTTGTAAACGCTCTTGATACTCTGCATCCGTTTCATTTTCCATTTTTGGAGAAATGATTCTTACCCTGTCAATCGTCATTGGTTCAGCATCGAGTATGTATTGCTCACGGGTAGTCGATAGGTCTGTTGAAGTAGAAGTACTACTGCTGCTTAAGTCCGGTTGTGTCAGAAACAAGAAGAAGATTGTTACAATAGTAGCGTAAATCAATATCCAGATAATGGATGTTTGACCCTTTCTATATTCAATCCTATTCTTGATATTGTTCATTTATGAACACCTTTCTCAACGAGAGCTTCTAATTCTTCCAAACGAGCTTCAAATACCTTGAAGGCATCGTTGAGATAGTCTTCCTTGGTCATATCCACACCAGCTTTTGCAATGACATTGAGTGGATAATCAGAGCTACCAGCCTTGAGATAGTTGAGGTAGTTGTCCTTGTCCTCTGGGCTACCATTGACAATCTTGTCTGCTAAAGCAGACGCTGCCGCAAAGCCAGTTGAATATTGGTAAACGTAGAAATTGTAATAGAAGTGTGGAATACGAGCCCACTCAAACTGGATTTCTGGATTTTCTTCTGCAGAAAGTCCGTAATATTTCTCGTTAAGCTCACCGTATAGCTGGTTGAGGTAATCAGCAGTCAAGACTTGGCCTTCCTGGTCAGCCTTGTAGATAGCTTGTTCAAACTCAGCAAACTGTGTTTGACGGAAGACCGTTCCACGGAAGCCGTCGAGGTAGTGATTGAGAATGGCAAAGCGGGTCTTGTCGTCTTCTACTTCAGCCAAGAGCTTCTCTGTCAGGAGATTTTCGTTGGTGGTCGAAGCAATCTCAGCCAAGAAAATAGAATAATGACCATAGACATAAGGCTGGTTCTGACGAGTCAACATCGAATGGAGCGAATGCCCTGTTTCGTGAATCAGGGTGTACATATTGTCCAAATTGTCCTGCCAGTTGAGGAGCATGAAAGCGTTGGTGTCGTAAGCACCACCTGAATAGGCTCCTGAACGCTTTCCTTCGTTTACATGAACATCAATCCAGCGATTTTCAAAGGCTTCTTTGACGATAGCTGCGTACTCATCACCAAAGATATTCAATGTATCCGCACAAGTAGCCAAGGCCTCCTCATAAGTAACTTTTGTGTCTGTGCTAGAAAGTGGTGTGTACATATCGTACATCTTAAGGTCATCAATACCCAAGAGTTTCTTACGCAAATTGATGTAGCGGTGCAAGAGCGGGAGGTGCTTGTTGACTGCTGATACTAATGTATCGTAAACGGACTCTGGGATAAAGTTGGCAGAAAGGGCTGCGTGACGGGCTGAATCGTACTTCCGCAAACGAGCTTTCAGGTTATTGACCTTAACGTTAGACTGAAGGGTCTTGGCGTAGGTATGCTGGAACTGCTCGTAGGTTTCGTACAGAGCCTCGTAGGCTTCTTGACGCACTTCGCGATTTTTGGACTCCATGAAGGAGATGTAGTTGCCGTGAGAAAGGGGCACCAACTTGCCGTCCTCATCTGCGATTTCTGGGAAACGCAGGCTGGCATTATCCAATACCGAGAAGGTTTCAGATGGTGCTTCAAAAATCTCGCTGGTCGCTGCAAGGACCTCTTCCACTTCTTGTGACAAGATGTGGTCCTTGGCTGACAAGAGTTTTTCAAATTGGTGGCTGTACTGAACAAGGGCTGGCTCTTCTGCTTTAAAGGCTTCCAACTGCTCTTCGGTAATGGCCATAAATTCTGGCTCATAGAAGGCAAAAGTCTGAGAAAAAACTGAGTAAATGCTCAGAGCTTTAGCTTGAAATTCCTGGTACTTCCCTTCACGAGTGTCTTGGTCATTTTTCATGGACGCATAGACATAGAGCTTTTCAAGTCGACGCATCAGCCCAAGCTGGGTTTCACTGATATCCAATAGGCTCTTAGCAGAATCCAGCAAGTGACCTGCAAAAACCTTGGCCTTGTCTGTTTCCACCTGGATAGCTTCCAACTCAGCTTCCCAAACCTCATCTGTTGGGAAAATAGTCGCCAAATCCCACTGGTATTTTTCTTCGATTTCATGACGTTGTTTAGACATATATTAAATCCTCCGTAACTCTTATTCTAACATAAAAGAGCCCCTCTTTCCAACGGAAAGTGGAGGGCTTACACTTTACTCACTACCAGTAAAGTAGGTTTTGGCATCTGCTACTGCTTCCTTGACAAAGCTGTCATAGAATGTAAGATTGGGGATACCATATTTATTTAACAAACCGTCAACGTAACTGCTTCCTTCAGCCTCTTTGATACTTCCTTTTTTCTCCTGATTATTAGCCTGATGGACAAAATTTCCTTGTAGGTCAATCGTTAAATGTCCATCATTTGCAAAAGCGATAGAATAGCCACTAGCTACAAAATACTGTCCAACCTGTCCCGTAGCTTCGCTTGCCTTCTCTTCGCCTTCGTATTTGTCAGTCGCTACTGTATAATCACCGCTTTCGACAAAATAGGTAATCTTACAACCGCTTGGATAGGAAAGCATATAATATTCATCAGTGAAAAGGTATTCCGTACCATCTTCAAAGACTATGAGTGTTCCTCCGTCATCTCCTACTTCTTTAGATGCTACATTCTGACTATGTTGGGTTGTAAACTTCTGAGCCTCTTTCTCATTGATTGTTTGCACTTGCTGACTGGAGGCTGTGGTGGTTTGCCCCTCCTCATGCCTTACAGCACAGGTCGATAAGCTAAACAATAGTACAAAGAAGCACTTACTAAAGCAAATCGACTGAATTTCATGACAAACCTCCTGTACCCATTTTAGTTTATTATATCATTATTTACACATTTTGTCTGTAAATTATAGGTGGATACAGAACTTGTTCTTCCTTATCTTGCATTTTGTCATAAAACTTATCAAAAGCCAGATAGATTGGTGTCAGGTCTTGTTTGATTTGGGCAAAGCCAATGGCAGAGCGGGGCAGACGATAGTGGGGATACCAGTCTAGTGCTGTCTTGGTCAGTAGATTTTCTCCACGACCATAAGCTTCTGCCTGCAGAGCTAACCATTTTGGGGTTTTGTAGTAAAGTTGTCGAGCAATATATGCTGGTAAATCCCTATCCAATCTACAATCCATACGAGATAAGGCTTGCTTGGCAAAGGGCAATCGCAAGATATCCAGTAAGTTTCCTTGACCAAAAGGAAAGACCTTGGTCAAACAATGCACCTTGCCCCGCAAGTCTTCATGAATGAGATAACGAAGTCGCAATTCCTTTCTTTCATCATCCAACTCCCAGAGATGAAAGCCCATATTCATGCTAAAGGAGAGAAACTGCTTATGCAATTTGGTCAGTCGTTCCTTGAGCCAGAGTTCCTTGCCTAGCAACCAAAGAACTTGAAAGCCAGCTTCATGGTAGGCCCGCGTTCGTTCTTGCAAGCGAGAAATTGATAGACTTGAGCATTGGACTTCTAAGGCAAGTCGCTTATTCACCAATAAATCTGCTAGTTGGTTAATCTCTGGTAGGTATTTTTCCAACTCAACCTGCTCCACTCCTACCAGCCAGCTATAAAGCTCAGATTTGAGGGAGAGATGCTGGGTAGATTCATTCTCCGTAAAAAACGGGCACTCTTTCCGACTAAGATGGGCAAAGTGCGGTCGCATGATTTTACCAGAACGGTAGCGGACTGGACTAGAACACTGGGGACAATAAAAGTCTTCAACTCTCAAATCGTGAAGTTCTAGAAGATTGAACAAGTGATTGGTTTTATTTTTTACGATAAACATATTTTTTTCCTCATCCTATTTATTCGTAAAAGCTACCAATATGTTTCAAGGAGGTTACTTATTCCATTCCACTAGAAACCACTCTAAACCGAATAATATATAATTTGTCTTCCTTATATTTTTTTGTTATAGTAAATATAAGAATATTTGGAGGTGTTTACTTATGACGGGTTTATCTTGTTCCCTATTTGGAACTCCGACTATCTCAGTCAATCAAACGGAAGTCACACCGTCCTACACAAAAATCGCTGCCCTACTTTACTATCTCATCCTCAGAGGCGAAGCCAGTCGTGAAGAGGTAGCTACACTCTTGTGGGGGGATAAGAATCCGGAAAAGGCTAGAAAAAACCTGCGTAATACCATCTATCAGACCAATAGAGAATTAGGTATCGAGGCCATTATCAGCCCTAATAGGTCCATACTAGCTATGAACCCTGATATAGACATCTCCTGTGATGTACAATTATTCTTGTCAGATCCTCTTCGGCATCTGCACCTCTTCAAGGGAAAATTTCTGGAAAATTTTTATATCAAGAATTGCCCAGAGTTTGACTTATGGACAGAAAAAATCAGATTCCGACTAGAGAAGACTTATCTACAAGCCTGTCAGCAATTACTAGATAAACAAGAGCACTTGTCTGACCTAGAAGGAGCTGAGAACCTCATCCTTCGGATGATTAACATGGATGAATTCAATGAGGATCACTATCTTAGCTTGATGAAACTCTATTTAGAGGTAGGGCAGACAAGAAAGATTATTGAAACCTATCATCGTTTAGCGCAACTTTTGGATAGGGAGCTAGGTATCGGACCTGGTGAAGCGATAAAAAACCTCTATTATCAAGTAGTCCGGGATCATACAGAGAAAAAAGACACTCAGTTAGCTCCCAAAACCGACTACTTTTATGGAAGAATTGAAGAAATCCATGCTCTTGAACATTTCCTAGCCTCTGTCTTAGAAACTGGTAGTCGTGCCTTTTTCCTCCACGGTGAAGTTGGCTCAGGAAAACGAAGCCTGGTCCGTCAGGTCTTGGCTAACCAAGGTCAACGTTTTTCTATCCTTCAAATCAACTGTTTACCAGAGGACCTCTACAAACCATATTCCATCTGGCGAAAGCTAAGCTATAGTTATCAATGGCTTTTCCAAGAGAAATTGGATACAAGAATGTCTTTGGAAGAAACAAGGAACCGGGAAGACTTGATTGATGGTTTGGAAAAGACCTGTAAGAAACAAGCTATACTGTTTTTGATTGAGGATGCTCATTGGATGGATAAAGAAAGTTTGCAAATAGTGCTGGACTGTATTCACGCTCTGAGCCACGCTCCTGTAGCATTCCTATTGACCAAAAACTTGCGGCGAAATAAGGAGATGGATTATCTTGAACATTACCTATCCAACCGTCAACTGGCAGAAAGACTGGAGCTGAAAAACTTATCCTTCTCCCAAAGTCAGAACTTCTTGCAAGAAGTTAGCCAGCAGGCCGCTCTCTATGATATTGATCAGATTTACCACTACAGTCAAGGTAATTTATTTCTCCTGGACCAATATGCCCAGCAAATCAAGGAAGGCCATGTATTTCATCCTCTAACGGCAGCTATTCGTTCCAAAATGGCTTTGCAGGTTCATGCCCTAGAGCCAAAAGAAGAAGAGTTGCTCAACTACCTCTCAACCTGCAGTGCTGGAAGTGATGTTAGTCTATTGACTGATTTAATGGGACTAAGCCATCATGAAATGGTCGCATTGATCGATCAGTTAACCAGCAAATCTCTCATCCTACAGAAGGAAGTTGATGATCGACTGGAAGTACAATTTCGTCAAGCTGTCTTAGGAGAATTTCTCTACGATCAGCTGCCTCTATCAAAAAGACGAATCTTGCATGAACAAATTGCCTTTCATCTAATCCAAAAATTACAACTTCAACCCAACAACAGTGTCCTATTGCTAAAGATTGCAAGGCATTTTACAGCTGCCAAACAACCCCTGATGGCTCTGGAATATCGTTTACATCACTTAAATCTGGCAATCAAGTCGCACTACGATCTTTTTCCTTTGAGCTCTAGTAATGGCCAACTAAGCAGGGGCAAGGAAGAAAAGAATGTGCTCTGGATCCAGGAACAGTTGGCTGAGGTGCGGGAAACCATGGCCCATCTCGAAAAGCTTTATGGCGACCAGCGTCAGTTCCAGCTTCTTCAAGTTCGATTTGAATTTTATGAAGGTCGTTACTATATTCGAATTGGTAACTATCAGAAGGGGGTAAGCAGTATTCGGAATGTGATCGCCAGAGCCCACGCGCTCCACAATCAAGACTATCTATTAAAGGGTTATCGACAGTTTATCCATTACTGCATACAAATTGAAAACAAAACCGACCTGGGCTACTATGCTGAATTAGGTCTGGAAACCGCTATAGAGGCCAATAATCACGAGGCAATTGGGATGTTTTTACGATTTAAAGGACTTTTTAATCTCATGTTAGGGGATGAGGAGAAGGCTAGTCGTCTTCTCTACGAAGCTATTGATTGCTTTAGTCTGACAGCTTCCATGAGGAAAAAATACGCCATTCAGATTGCTGCTGCTTTGGATTATTTAGCTGAGATGGCTCAAATTCGAAGAGATTTTCTGACTGCCATCCACCTGCAAAAAGATGCTATCGAATTGGTGCAAGACCAGGCTCCACAGTCATCTACTCTTGGTTTTTATATCGGCTTGGGGACTTCCTATTACCATTTACAAGATTTTGCAGAAGCTCATTCCATCTTCCAGGCTGCTATGCAAGAAGTTAATCAGCAGATTTATCCTTGGAAAGAAGTGCAACTCAAGCTTTACTTGGCACTACTTGGCTGCCAGAAACATGATTATGCAATGGCCCATGACCTGCTCGACAGGAAGGATGCCTTGATTTCTCTCTATTCTAACCCAAGAGACAAGGGCATGATTTATTACCTGATGGCAAAATTAAAGAATGAAATAAATGACAACCCATCATTAAAGGAAGAATTCACTCATAAATTAGAAAATGACTTCAGCCACTACTACCACATCGCCAAACAATCTCTGAACCCTTATCGCGACCGTTTGCTTCTGGAAGATTTGGAGAATTTCATGAAAGCAACTAAATAAGCTCAACTACAATCATACAACCAAAAAGGAAGGATCTATTCACTGATAGTCCTTCCTTTTTCTAGTTATCGTAGGAAAAGTTTTTATTTTCTGTCGTGTGTTTGCACTAAAATCCGTGTCAAATAGAAGATAAGCGTTGCTGCTAAGTTGGCCGTATGGTTGTCTATATCATGAGGTGGAGATGTTTCAACAATATCGATACCAACAATTTTATCACTAGCCGCCAAATATTGTAGGAGAAGGACAGCTAGATTTGGATCAATTCCAAGAGATTGAATGGCACTGACACCTGGTGCAGATCCCACTGAAAAACAATCCATATCAATGGTCAGATGGATAGCCTGCTGACGCTGAATAAACTCATCTAGGTAAGAGCAAATTTTTTCATAGCCCATTACATAGAGATTTTGCCCTGTTAAAAAGGAAATAGCTTCTGATTTGGCAACAAAGTCAAAGAGAAAAAGATTGGTATTATGTTCTTGAATCCCTAAGGCTAAGTAAGGAAATTCGTAGCCCCTTGCCTTACAGTCATCGTAAATCTGCCGAAAACCAGTACCAGAATTTGGACCAGTCTGGTCATAAGGGCGAAGATCAAAATGTGCATCGAAGTTGATAACAGCGACAGGTTCTTCCTGTTCCAAGCTAGCCTGTAATCCCTTGTAGTGCCCATAGGCTGTTTCGTGGCCTCCACCCAGGACAATCGGAAAGAGATTTAACTCCAGCATGCGCTGAACCGCTGCAGCCAAACTGTCCTGCAATTGAGCCAGGCTACAATTGGGGCCATCTATATCCCCTACATCGTAAATCTTGACTTCTTTGCCCAGATGCCACGGTAGTTTAGCCAATTGGGTTCGGATACTGCTAGCCCCCTCTACTGCTCCAACACGTCCATGATTGATATAGACACCCTTGTCACTCTTAAAACCAATAATCCCAAAATGCTTTCCATCGAAGCGTTTCAACGTTTGGTCATTAAGATCAATAAATTCCATCACCATACCCCATTTGGCAGTATAGAGATCATCATCAAACCCTCTTTGATAATAGGGATAGGTCATTGGATAATAGTTACTTAGCATGTTTTCTCCTAGTTAACGTCTACATCATCAAACTTTGATAGAATAGGAGGTCTTGTTAATTGATTAGACCTCCTATTTTAGGATAATTTTCTAATTGCTTCCTGTCAAATTCTGTTCAAGCAGGCTTATTCATACTGGATTGTTAGCGCAACAGCCTCTTCCACGGCTTCCAAAAATTCAGGACTTTCAATCACAAGCGATGCTTTATTTAGCTCATCATAGATTTCAATGTCTTTGTCATTTTCGATGAAATCAATCTGCTGTCTAAAGAATGTATAAGCAGGCTTGGTTCCCCTACCAAGTTTGGCACTATTTTCTTTCAAATCCAGAGCTTGACAAGCAGCCATGATTTCTGTTGCAAGGACACGGCGAGCATTTTTCAGTATTTCTCCTGCCTTACGAGCTGCAATTGTTCCCATGCTGACAAAGTCTTCTTGGTTTTCACATGATGGAATAGAATCCACACTGGCTGGATGAGAGAGAACCTTGTTCTCAGATACTAGGGCTGCACAGGCATATTGGGTAATCATAAAGCCTGAATTGCAACCAGGGTGTTTAACCAAGAAGGACGGCAATTTGCTGAGCTGACTATTGACCAGACGTTCAACACGGCGTTCAGACACATTGCCGATTTCTGCAATCGCGATACCCAATAAATCAAATGGCTGAGCCATGGGTTCCCCGTGGAAATTCCCGCCTGAAATAACATGGCCATTCTTACAAATGATTGGATTGTCCGTAACAGAGTTAATTTCGATTTCTACTTTTTCTTTGACATAGGCTATCGAATCCTTGCTCGCTCCATGAATTTGCGGGATACAACGTAAAGTATACGGATCTTGCACGCGCTGGATAGTAGCTACTGTCGTATTGCCACTATCTTCTAGAAGCTGACGGATATTTCTTGCCGTTGCAAGTTGGCCACTTTGAGGACGGATAAGATGCAATTCTTCTTCAAATGGACTGGTAATACCATTATGAACTTCCAGTGACAATGCTCCAGCAATATCTGACAATTTCAAAAGCTGGATGGCATCGTAGGTCACTATAGCACCGATAGCCGTCAAGACCGTTGTTCCGTTGATCAAGGCCAAGCCCTCTTTTGCTGCTAGGTGAATAATGTCAATACCTGCTTGCTCCATCGCTTCCTTACCTGAAAGCAACTGTCCCTTGTAATAGGCCTTCCCCAAACCTAACATTGGTAAAACCATATGAGAAAGCGGAGCAAGGTCACCTGATGCACCCAAGGAGCCTTTTTCAGGAATAAATGGATGAACCCCCTTGTTCAACATCTCCAGCAATTTTTCAACGGTTTCAAGGCGAATACCTGAATACCCTTTGACCAGAGAATTGATTCGAATTAGCATAATAGCACGAACCACATCCTCTGGTAAGGGATTGCCAAAACCGCTAGAATGGGTGCGAATCAAATTTTCTTGCAGTTGGATGGTATCTTCCGTAGGGATACTAACATTACAGAGGGAACCAAAACCAGTGGTCACCCCATAGACAACCCGCTTTTCCCTGACAATATCATCCACAATCTGACGAGAAGCCAGCACATCCGCCTTAGCCTCTTCTGAAATCAAGCACTGCTGACCATCTCTAGCAACAGCTACAACATCTTCTAAAGTCAAACTTTTTCCATCTAATACAAGTGGTTTTGTCATAACTTTCATCCTTTCGTTTTTCAGGAGGGTTCTATTACACTTTCTTTCGTCCATGCATGAAGAAGTAAATCGCACTAGAAATCAGTAAACCAATCGTTCCATATACAAAGTTCATTGGGTTATCTCCCCAAATCATAATCAAACTAATAACTACTGCAATAGTTGGAATGACTGGTCCAAATGGCAGACGGAAAACTACCTGTGCATTCGGCTCATCCTTCCGTAATTTATTGACAGCTAGAGCTGTTGGGATGTATTGGAAGAAACGGAAGACCACACTGAGGGTAGCAAGAATTTCAAAGGAGCCTGATAGTAAGAGGATACAAGCAATGACACATGAAATAATAATGGCTACAACTGGCGCATCCTTGCTATTTTTCCGAGCAATGGCTGCTGGTAATAAACCTTCCTCGGCAATGGCAGCACCGAAACGTGGCACCATGATGGATTCGCCCATGTTCAGACCAGTAATAGAGATAAGGGCACCGATTGATACTAGCCAGTAACCTGCAGGACCAATCATCTTCACAAGAGCATCCTGTACAGGTGCCTTTGTTTCCATTATACCAGAACCAAGCATGGCAATGGTACCCCCAATAATAAGCATATACAAAATAGAAACAATACTGATAGAACCTAATATAGCTCGAGGAACATTTTTTTCTGGATTTCGCATCTCACCTGCAACGATAGAGAGGGTTTCAAAGCCGATAAAGCCATAGAAAATATAAATGGCTGTACCAGAAATTGCTCCTAGCAAGGTTTGTCCTTCAGATAATTGTACAAAAGGACTAAAGTTTGACAGGCCTTTAGGAATAAAGATGATGGCACAAAGGGAGAAGAGAATAATCGGAATTAACTTGGCAATGGTTGCTGTAATGGTAAAGACTTTGGAGGTTCTCAAACCGGCAATGTTCATCAAGGACAAGAGAATGACCAAGCCGATACTAAGTGGAATGTTCATTCCTTCAAAGGCTGGGAAAGTGATGATGAACATCTTAGCAAAACCTGCTGCCATTGCTGCCCAGGCGAACATGGTGACCATCCAACCTAAGATGCCGACATTAAAACCAATAAAATCACCGAAAGCACGTTTAGAATATTGGAAGGCACCGCCGTTTTTTCCAAAGTAACCTGCCACCTCAGCAAAACAGACCGCTAGCATGATGGTCAGGATAGCTGTTCCTAGCATAACAGCGATGGAAGCTGGACCTAGGTCCCTATAAATATTTTGCGGCAAGAGAAAGATACCAGACCCAATAACAGCGTTGATACCGTATAAGGTCGCTCCTGTCAGGGAGAATTTTGCACTCTCCTGCGTCGATAACTGTGTCTGTTTGTTTTCCATGATATGATCTCCTAAATCTTCTTCTAGATCATGTTCCTACCTAGGTCAGTAGACCTAAGTTTAGCAATAAGCGCCTTAGGCTTTTGGCAAGCTTGACAAGCAGTTAGATGAAGGTGCAGAGGAGGCAACTCATTGGTCTCAACCACCAGCAATTCCTTTGCTGATAGATGACCACTTCCCCACCCTTCTATATGGAAATCCAAATTGACTAAGGCATAAATAAATTGAAAATCACCCTCACACTCTACCACCCACTTGTTCTCATCCATCACCTGTAAATCAGCTTGAATACTATCGTCAAATATAATATTAAAATCCTGTGCTTTTCCTACGCATTGGATGGATTGTTCCCCCTCAAACCGATGGATGTGATAAGGAGCCAGAGTTACTTGTTCACCACTATTCATATCCTGCAAGACAATGGTTTGGTCTAAGCTTAATAGGATTCGGTGATATGAAGGTAGCGAGGTAAAGGTAGATTGTTCCGTGTCCATACTTGCTGTGGACAATCGAAATTGAAAATTTCTTTCACCATAGGAAGAATGAGCAGGAAAGAGATAGAGTTGAGTGGTTCGTCCACCTGACCAGGAGGTTTCTTGGTAATCACTTGTTTTATACTTTTCAACTCTAATCATCCTTCCACCTCTCTTAGAAAAGACCTGTGATATTGCCCTGGTTGTCAATATCAATTTTTTCACTCGCAGGGACCTTTGGCAAGCCTGGCATGGTCATAATATTTCCTGTCAAGGCGACGATAAAGCCAGCACCTGCTGAAACTTTGACATTACTGATGCTTACTGTAAAGTCTGTCGGCGCTCCTAGTAGAGTAGGGTTATCTGAGAATGAATACTGGGTCTTGGCCATACAGATTGGATAGGAACCAAAACCTAGTCTGTCCAGTTCTGCTATTTCTTTTTTAGCAAGTGCTGAGAGTTTAACCCCTTGACCACCATAGACTTTTGTAACAATTTTGTGTAATTTGGTTTCAATACTGTCTTCTACATCATAGACAAATTGGAAATGATTTTCTTCTTGAGCAAGTTGGACGACCTTCTCTGCAAGTTGACGCCCTCCTTGACCACCATGTGCCCAAACATCAGACAGTACTACATCAACACCACGTTTGGCACAAGCAGTAGAAACTGCCTCTAATTCTGCCTCTGTATCTAGTGGGAATTTATTGATGGCAACAACCGCAGGCAAACCATAGACTTCCTGTATATTCTCCAGATGTTTTTCAAGGTTTGGTAAACCTGCAAGTACCGCTTCAACATTTTCTTGAGCCAGGTCAGACTTGGCAACTCCTCCGTGCATTTTTAGGGCACGAATAGTAGCTACGAGTACAACTGCAGATGGTCGTAAGCCACTTAGACGACACTTGATATCTATGAATTTTTCAGCGCCTAAATCTGCCCCAAAGCCTGCTTCTGTAACCACATAATCTGCATATTTTAAGGCTAATTTAGTAGCAAGAACACTATTACAACCGTGAGCAATATTGGCAAACGGACCACCGTGAATAAGGGCTGGGGAGTGTTCAAGGGTTTGAACAAGGTTAGGGTGAATGGCATCTTTCAAGAGTGCTGCCATTGCCCCAGCTGCCTTAAGATCTCCAGCTGTAACCGGTTGACCTTGGAAATTATAGCCGATGATAATTCTTTCCAGTCGTGCCTTCAAATCAGCTATATTTTCAGATAGGCATAGAATAGCCATTATTTCTGAAGCAACGGTAATATCGTAGCCATCTTCCCTAGGTACTCCATTTACCTTACCATGCAGCCCATCGACAATATGGCGGAGCTGGCGGTCATTCATGTCGACTACTCGCTTCCAGGTAATCCGACGGCTATCAATTCCCAAGGCATTTCCATGATGAATATGATTATCAATCAAGGCTGCCAGCAGGTTATTAGCTACACCAATGGCATGAAAATCTCCTGTAAAATGCAAGTTAATATCTTCCATTGGAACAACTTGGGCATAACCACCACCTGCTGCACCACCTTTAACCCCAAAGACAGGTCCTAAAGACGGCTCACGCAGGGCGATAATAGCCTTTTTACCAATAGCAGTCAAGGCATCGACCAAACCGACGGAAGTTGTTGTTTTTCCTTCCCCTGCTGGAGTGGGTGAAATAGCCGTTACCAAAATCAATTTCCCATCTGGTTGATCTTTTAAAGCCTCTAGCTGTCTACTATCAATTTTAGCCTTGTATCTACCATATAAGGATAAACTTTCTTCTGGAATACCTAAACGGTCTGCTACCTGTCCAATGGGTTCCATTGGGACGGAATTCGCAATGTCAATATCTGATAAAACCATAGCTCCCTCCTTTAAACAATCTGGAGAATGTCTTCATATACCTGGTCTGCTAGGCTAGAACCAGCTTCCAAAATAGTCTGGCCTTGTTGGCGATAGGTTGCAACAAATTCCTCATCCTTGATACCAGATAGATTGATGAGAACATTGAGCCAGGCCCCCTGCAAACCTGCCTTGAGCGAGAGGGCTGCCACCCCCAAATCACTGGCTGCATTGGTATTGGACTTGCCGACTGCCTCTGCTGTTACCTGAAGTGCCTGCAACATCGTTTCCATCATGCCAAACGGAGAGAGCGTTGCTGCCTTCAAGGCTGCCTGCATTGCCTGCCTGCGCGCTTCTTTATCTTCCTCTGTTTCCTTAGGCATATCAAAGACAGCTGAAACTTGATTAAATGCCTCTGTGTCTTCGTCTATTGCCCGCAATAAACGCTCTTGCAAATCACCAGCCACCGTGTGAATTTCTTCAATAGTTGCTTGATAGTCCGCATACTTTTTCTTCCCAAGAGTCAACTCACACACCATTTTTGTCAACGAAATACCATTGACAGCCGAGAGAGCTGCTGCTGAGCCTCCACCTGGTGCTGGGGCATCTGAACCCAGTAATTGAGCAAATTCTGTAAGGGTTAAATCAACTAATGCCATCGGTCATACTCCTATCCCAACAAATGATTTTCTAGTACCTGCTTGTTGTAATCAAACTCTTCCAATTGCAAGTAGTATTCTGCCACATCAACCAAGGCTTTTGCAGGTGCCAATCCAACGATTTCAGAACCAATAATCGACACACCATATCTCTTAGCCTCAAAACGAATGGTTTCAAAGGTACGATAAAGTGAGCATTTTTCCAAGTTCACCATGTTCATTGAAACCTGGGCGATATTTCTTCCTTCTAGCATGACACCGATGGCTTTACAATACTTGTAGCCACCACCTGAACCACGGATGATTTTGGCAATCTTGTTGGCAATTTCTAGATTGTCTGTATCCAAATTGACATTATAGGCAACTAGAGGCATCCGAGCGCCGACTGCTGTGACACCTGCTGTTGGATGAATCTTCCTTTCACCGAAATCAGGCGCCCAGTCTTCTTCCAATAATTTTTCAGGCATGCCTTCAAACTGACCCTTGCGGACCTTAGCCAGATTTTGTCGTTCTGGTCTGCTTGCTGCTTCTTCATAGAGGAAGACTGGAATAGCCAATTCTTTATTGATACGCTCAGCGACTTTCTTAGCCAGTTGAACACATTCTTCCATGCTGATGTCTTTTACAGGGACGAATGGAAGTACATCTGTCGCTCCCATCCTTGGGTGTTCACCTGTATGCTTGGTCATATCAATCTTTTCACTAGCATATTTGACCAGTTGAAAAGCTCCTTCCTGAATACTTTCTTCATCCCCCACCAAAGTAAACACACTGCGGTTATGACTTTGGTCTGATGAATAATCCAGCAAGGTCACACCCGGAACACTCTTAGCAGTCGCTACCAAGCCATCGATGATTTCCTGGTTACGTCCCTCTGAAAAATTTGGAATACATTCTACAAGTTTTGCCATTTGAAAACCTCTTTCTTATTATGATTGTTTAGGCGATTACTTATTTTTCAAACAATTTAGCAACAGAAGACTGAATTAAGTCCTCATCTGCCAAATAAGGAATGGTGATATGGTCTGTACCTTGACGCATTTGGTTGTACTCAATAGCCGTTTCAATCGCATGGTCATTACGAGCCCAGTTCCGACGCGCTACACCACCCATGGTATCCCAAGCGATAGCTGATTTGATAATCTCATCCACGCGCTCGCTTCCATCCAATACCAGACCAAAACCACCATTGATAGACTTACCAATACCTGTACCGCCACCATTATGGAGGGCCACAAGACTCATACCACGCGCCGCATTACCAGCATAACACTGAACAGCCATATCGCAGGTCACATTTGAACCATCCTTGATGTTGGATGTTTCACGGAATGGGGAATCAGTACCTGATACATCGTGATGGTCGCGACCTAGCATAACAGGCCCAATTTTTCCTTGACGAATGAGCTCATTGAACTTCAGCGCAATATTGACACGACCCATGCAATCTTGGTACAAAATCCGTGCCTGAGTTCCTACGACCAACTGATTTTTCTCTGCGTCGCGGATCCAGTTGTAATTATCACGATCTTGGTAACGGCGAGTTGGATCAATCACATCCATAGCAGCCTTATCTGTAGTAATCAAGTCCTCATGCTTGCCACTCAAGCAAACCCAGCGGAATGGACCGTAACCATAGTCAAAGAGCATAGGTCCCATGATATCTTCTACATAAGAAGGCCAGATAAAGCCATCTTTATCATCCAAACCATTCTTAGAAATTTCCTTGATACCTGAGTCATAAACTGACTTCATAAAGGCATTGCCATAATCGAAGAAATAGGTTCCTCGGTCAGTCAGGGTCTTAATAGCTTGATAATGACGTTCCAGGGTTTTATCCACTAGGACAACAAAGCTTTCCTTATCCTCTGCGAGTAAACGAGTACGCTCATCAAAGCTAATACCGACTGGACAGTAACCTCCATCATAGACATTGTGACAAGAGGTTTGGTCAGAGAGAAGGTCAACTGGAATATTCTTTTCAACTACATATTCCAGCAAATCTACAATATTTCCATGATAGGCGATTGAGGTAGATTGGCCTTTCTCTTTCGCAGCCAAGGCCAAGGTCAGAGCTTCTTCTGGACTTTCTGCCAACTGACTAATCCAACCTTGTGAATGGCGGGTTTCAATCCGTGACTGGTCTACCTCGGCTACAATAGCAACTGCCTTTGCAATCTCGGCGGCCTTGCCCTGAGCTCCACTCATTCCACCTAAACCAGATGAAATAAAGAGTTTACCTGTCAAATCCCCATCATCAGCCACACCCAATTTCAAGCGGCCAGCATTGAGAAGTGTATTGAAGGTACCATGAACAATTCCCTGTGGTCCAATGTACATCCAACCACCAGCTGTCATCTGACCATAATTGGTCACTCCCATTTCCTCAGCGATTTCCCAGTCCTTCATGTTGTCGTATTCACCAACCAACAAACCATTGGTAATAATGACACGCGGTGCCTCTGGTTTGGACTTGAATAGACCCAATGGATGGCCTGATTCTACTACCAAGGTCTGTTCTTCTGTCATGACCTCCAGATATTTTTTAATCAAACAATACTGCATCCAGTTGGCACAGACCGAACCTGTTTCCCCATAGGTAACTAATTCATAAGGGTACAGTGCAATTTCAAAGCTGAGGTTGTTATCAATCATGACCTGCATGGCCTTGGCAGCCGTACAATTTCCCTTGTAGTCATCAATCGGCTTGCCATAAATTCTTTCTTTTGGACGCCAACGATAGCCATAAATCCGCCCACGAGTTTTCAATTCTTCCAAGAACTCTGGAATGACTTCCCCATGGTATTTTTTTGGAATGTAACGAAGGGCATTTTTTAAGGCAATCTCCGTCTGAGCCTGTGTTAAGCGAAAGCCCCTATCTGGTGCTCGTCTAATGCCTTCCTCAAAAACTATCTTTTCAGGCAAGACATCATCTAACTTGATGGTCATTGCTGCCGCAATATCTTTTTCTTCAAAATGTGACATAGGTCATCCTCCTTTTGAATCTAGTGCTTGTTTCCTTCCCCAGAAATAGACCCATTTCCGAGCAAGAACTTTTTATACATTTCTAGTTTACCTTTCATCCGTCTATACATAGTCTGTTAATATATTGTCGACAAAGACTTTTTATTTTTTTAGAAAAAAGATTTATTTTTGACAAAAATTTGACGGTTTTGTATTATCCTAGAGCTAAGAACATCATACAAGGGAGGACGCACTATGTTCGCAGACAAAATATTGACCCATTTCAATCAGGTATTTTGCCCCAATGACCTCGGTCATCCTCTAGCTGGTAAGGAAATGACTACAGCCACTATCTTAGAAGACGGCTACATAGCCATCAAGGATGGAAAAATTCTCGCAACTGGGACTGGAGAGCCTCAAGCAGACTTAGTTGGCCCTGAAACGATTCTTCTTTCATGTCAAGGAAAGGTGGCTACCCCTGGACTGATCGATTGCCATACCCATCTGGTCTATGGTGGAAGCCGAGAACATGAATTTGCTCAGAAACTAGCTGGCGTTTCTTATCTGGATATTCTGGCAAATGGTGGAGGTATTCTATCCACAGTCCGAGCTACCAGAAAGGCTGATTTTGATACCCTCTATCAAAAATCCTATAAACTACTGGACTATATGCTGGACCACGGTGTGACTACCGTAGAGGCTAAAAGCGGCTACGGACTGGACTGGGAAACAGAGAAAAGACAGCTAGAAGTTGTGAAAAAACTTCATGAGGACCATCCTATTGATTTGATTTCTACCTTTATGGCAGCCCATGCCATTCCAGAAGAATATAAGAGAAATAACCAAGCCTACTTGGACCTCATCATAGAAAGCATGTTGCCACAAGTTAAAGAAGAAAACTTGGCAGAATTCTGTGACATCTTCTGTGAGCAAGGAGTTTTCACCGCTGAAGAAGCCCGTAGCCTACTCACAAAAGCCAAAGATATGGGCTTTAAGCTCCGTATTCATGCTGATGAGATTAAAAGCATTGGTGGGGTTGACCTGGCTGCCGAACTGGGAACAGTCAGTGCCGAGCATCTGATGGTCATTACTGACCAAGGCATTGATAAACTTAGTCAAGCCAAGGTTATTGGCAACCTCCTTCCTGCTACCACCTTTAGCCTGATGGAGGATACCTATGCACCCGCTCGGAAAATGCTGGATAAGGGCATGGCGATTACCCTTTCAACCGATAGTAATCCTGGCAGTTGCCCAACTGCCAACCTCCAATTTGTCATGCAACTGGGTAGCTTCATGATGCGTTTAACTCCGGTTGAAATCCTGAATGCTGTGACCATCAACGCTGCCTATTCCGTAGACAGACAGACCCAGATTGGTAGTTTGCATCCTGGAAAAGATGCCGACATTAGCATTTTTGATGCACCCAATATCGACTTCCTCTTCTACTTCTTCGCAACCAATTTAACAGACAAAGTCTATAAAAAAGGCCTCTGTGTCAGAGGTTAAAACAATAAAGGAAGCCTCCTCGACCGGAAGCTTCCTTTTTAAATTTTCTTACCCAATCTGACTGCCGTTTGGCACAGATGGATCGACTGTTAAGAGTGTTAAATTGTCACCATGTTCGGCTGAGAGGATCATGCCCTGACTGAGCAAGCCCATCATCTTACGTGGCTTGAGGTTGGCAACAATTTGGACTTTCTTGCCGACCAACTCCTGCTCGTTCGGATAGAACTTGGCGATACCAGACAGGATTTGGCGGTCTTGGCCATCACCTGCGTCCAGGCGGAATTTGAGCAGCTTGTCAGAACCCTCCACTTTGGCTACTTCCTTGACTTCGGCCACGCGGATTTCCACCTTGTCGAAGTCCTCGAACTTGATCGCAGCTTTTTCGTTTTTGAGTTCCACGTCAGCTGGGTTCCACTCTTTTTCTTCCTCTTGGGAAATAGCAGAGCTGCCACCCATTTGAGCTTGGATATAGGCGATTTCCTCTTCCATATCAAGTCGTGGGAAGATAGGTGTGCCTTTTTCTACCACTGTCAAACCAGCTGGAAGACCTGAAAAGTCAAGATTTTCAAGGTCAAATGCTGTTCCCAAACCAAGCTGTTCCATAATGGCATTTGAAGTGGTCATCATGAATGGCTGAATGAGGTGAGCCACCACGCGAAGACCTGCTGTCAAGTGGGCCATGACTGCTGCCAACTTGTCACGGTCCGCTTCGTCCTTAGCCAAGACCCAAGGTGCAGTTTCATCGATGTACTTGTTGGTACGGGAGATGATATTCCAAACAGCTTCCAAGGCACGTGGGTAGTCAACTGCTTCCATATACTTGTGATAGCTTGCCAAGTTGTCAGCTACAACTGCTGCCAAGTCCGCATCAAAATCCGTCACATTGGCAACAAAAGTTGGGACCTGACCGCCGAAATACTTGTTAATCATGGCAACGGTACGGTTGAGCAGGTTTCCAAGGTCATTGGCCAATTCATAGTTGATACGACCTACATAGTCTTCTGGTGTAAAGGTTCCGTCAGAGCCAACTGGCAGACTACGCATGAGGTAGTAACGGAGTGGATCCAGGCCGAAACGCTCGACCAGCATTTCTGGATAGACCACATTGCCCTTGGACTTGGACATCTTACCATCTTTCATGACAAACCAGCCATGAGCAACCAAGCGGTCTGGCAACTTCATATCCAACATCATGAGCATGATTGGCCAGTAAATCGAGTGGAAGCGAAGAATGTCCTTCCCAACCATGTGGTAAACTGTTCCATTCCAGAAGGTGTCATAGTTGGCTCTTTCTTCCTGTCCATAGCCCAAGGCTGTCGCATAGTTGAGCAGGGCATCAATCCAAACATAGACAACGTGTTTAGGATTGGATGGTACAGGCACGCCCCATGTAAACGAAGTACGCGAAACTGCCAAATCTTCCAAGCCTGGCTCGATGAAGTTTTTCATGATTTCATTGAGGCGACCATCTGGCTGGATAAAGTCTGGATGAGCATTGAAAAACTCGACCAATTTATCCTGATACTTGCTGAGGCGGAGGAAGTAGGATTCTTCTGAAACCCAGGCAACCTCGTGACCGCTCGGAGCGATACCACCTGTTACCTTGCCGTTTTCATCTCGGAAGACCTCTTCTAATTGGCTCTCGGTGAAAAATTCCTCGTCCGATACGGAGTACCAACCAGAATACTCTCCCAAGTAAATGTCGTCCTGCGCCAGCAATTTTTCAAAAACAGCCGCCACCACTTCCTCGTGGTAATCATCGGTCGTGCGGATAAATTTGTCGTAAGAGATGTCTAGCAAGTTCCAGAGCTCTTTAACGCCAACCGCCATGCCGTCAACGTAGGCTTGAGGTGTCAAACCAGCTTCGTTAGCCTTCTCTTCAATCTTCTGACCGTGCTCATCAAGCCCTGTCAGATAGAAAACCTCGTGGCCCATCAGACGCTTGTAGCGAGCCAAGACATCGCAGGCAATGGTCGTGTAGGCTGAACCGATGTGAAGTTTTCCAGAAGGATAATAAATCGGTGTGGTGATATAAAACGGTGTTTTTGTCATGTTTTTTTCCTTTCAACTCAGGGCAAATGAAACCCTGTTCTTGATAACACCCCATTTTATCATATTTTTGTGCAAAAACAAAGCGACTTCCCATCCACAATCCTTCTAAGATATGTTATACTAGAAGAAGTTATGAAAAAGAATGGGGTTGTCTATGTTTTCACCTAAAAATCTCTTGATACATTTGTTTTTTGTTATTATTTGTGTCGGAATGCTCTTAAATGACGTTCAAAATACCGGCCTGATGTGGAATATGCTCTGGGCCTTATTGGCCTTGGACTTTGCTATTTTGGTCCGCCAAAATAATCATACGGCCAGCAAGCTATTGATTACACCATTTTGGCTCTTCTTCTATCCTAATACCTTCTACATTTTGACCGAACTGGTCAATCTCCAATTTACCAGCACAGCCCTCTGGGAAAGTAACAGCTTGCTCCTCTTTATGCTCTATGTCCCAGCGATTCTCTTTGGAATTATGGCTGGCGTGGAAAGTTTAGAAGCTATTTTCAAAAGCTACAATGTCAAATTCTATGGCTTACGTTTGCTGATTATTGGTAGTCTATCCCTCTTTGCTAGCTATGCTATTTATATCGGTCGCTATGCTAATATTCGCTCTTGGGATATTTTCACGCGCCCCCTTGCTGTTCTTAATAATATGGTCGCAGCAATGTCCTGGGACACCTTCCCTTTTATCTTTGGCTTCACCCTCATACAAATCATGGTCTTGGTCTTTGCCGTTGATGAATAAATAAGTTGAAAGAAACAGATCAGCTGTTTCTTTTTTGTTTTCTAATACTTAATCCAAGCTTAAACAAGTCCTAACAATTTGATGACAAGTCCCCATTCTCTGCCTGAATGTGATATACTAGCTTTTATATTTTAATGAAAGAGGTTTGTCATGTTTACAAAGAAAAATGTTTTTATCCATATTTTTTTCCTCATCATCGCTACCGGTCTAAAGCGTTACGGTGTCACTGCACCTGACTTGACTTGGAATATGTTTTTGGCTTTGGTAGCACTTGATTTTGCTATCCTCACCAACCACAGTAAGTCCAAGGTCATAAAGATCATTGCTGGGCTCCTCTGGCTCTTTTTCTACCCCAATACCTTTTACATGGTGACGGACATCGTCCACATGCATTTTGCCAACACAGTCCTCTGGCAACGGGACAGCATGATTCTTTTCATGCTCTATGTCCCAAGTATTTTCTATGGGGTCATGACTGGTGTGGAAAGCCTGCGACTGATTTTCTCTGCCTTTTCTATCAAGTCCTACTGGATCAGGCTGTTTCTGATTGGTGATCTTTCCCTTCTATCCAGCTTTGCCATTCATATCGGACGCTATGCACGGCTCAATTCATGGGACATCTTTACCAGACCAAGCCTGGTTGTCAGTAAAATGATTGAAGTCATTTCTTGGGCTGCCCTGCCCTTCATCCTGGGCTTTACCTTTATACAAATCATGGTCCTGGTCTTTTCCATAGACGAATAACAAAACCGGCAACAGCCTTGTACTGTTACCGGTTTTTCTTATCCAAAATGGAGTTGTTGGAATAGATCTTCCAAGTCGGCAATGATCTCCTGATGAAAATCCAAATAATAGGTTTTCTGGTCAGAATCTGGCAGTTTTTCAATATCTGCTAAAATGGCCTGATAGCGTCGTAGAAGGTTCTTACCAGCCACTTTATCTATCTCATCCATTTCACCGATACCTACTGCTATGTCATCTAAACTGTCATATTTTGTCAGCATAGCCTCAGTCCACTCCCGCTTGTCCTTGTTGAGAGTGACAATCTTTTCTGTCAACCAGTCTTCAAACCTTTCCTCTTCTGTCAAAGACTGGCTATTAGCGGCGGTCTTAGTCACTCGGTCGGATTTACTAGAACGAAGGTAATTCCGATAAAACCAGACGGCAAAAAGAATGACTAGGATAATATTGACTGGAAAAACAAAGCTAAGGGTGAACAGTACGGTCAGCCACAAGATCAACTTGACATTTCTTGCCGCCTTCTCTGCATGTCTGTTCTTCTCCTCCCACTCGTCCAATATAGCCTGGGCTTGTGCAGTATAGGTTTCAACCAATTTTGCCAGTCGGACCTTTTTCTCTGGGTCATCTTCTAGTTCCATTGCCAGATAGGCTTGGTTGGCCCGAGCCTTGGCTGCTTCATAGGTCTGAACTGTCCCCAAATAGGCTGCATTGCTATTCATCTGATTCAGCAAGTGATCCGTCTGCCCTTTGATAAAGGTCCGATCGCTTGATGTTAATTTACGGTAAGGCATAACAACCCCCTCCTGAATATCTGAAATATACTACCATTTTACGATAGGTTACATTCTTTTGCAATGCTTCAATATCATTATTTCCTTCTGCCAAACAATAGGCTTAAAATGACCCAAGCACCTGCCAATGCGATAATGATTACAGGTGAGGACCAGAGTAAGATAAACAACCAAATAAAGAGTTTCATAAAGAGTTCTTCCATTTGTCTTTTCTCCTACTTCCTACGTCTGAGACCAATCGCTATGGCGATACAGCCCACCAGATAACAAATGGCAAATGTAAAAAATAGAAATGCACCCATATATTTCTCCTTTGATCTACAAATAATTAAAATTGTGCATGTAACCAAACATCTAAAATATCTGTATCTAGAATTATTCCAAAAGATCTCTGTACTCAAATTCACTCATCTTAGTGTCAAGTAACCTACGAGCAATTTGATATTCTCTAACTTCATCTTTGTTTAAATGTTTGATAGCCTTTTGTTGAAACCTCTGATAAGTATGAATAAAATCAATAATCTCCTGCCTTTCAACAAGTTCATGGTCAAATAATTCTGGATTGAAATGAATCTTGGCTAATTTTTCCAAGGTTTCTTCGTATAAGTTATAGTGTGCCATATGCTCTGCCAATAACTCTTGATGACAAGTCTTGGACTGAATCATACTAACAATTTGATTGGTATATTTCACTACTTGTATATGTGAAGAAATTAAATCTGGGTCATCATCCAAAAGATGAACTAACTTAGACTTCTCTGGATCTCTAAGTTCTACTTCGTTCGTAAAATTTTCTATACAAGCTTCAAGTCCTGAAAGAAATTCAAGGCTCTCAATATCCCTCATCTCTGCAACCAAAACACTACTAAATTCCTCCTTCAACTCATTAAGCCTGGTGATAATCGCATAAGCATAATTTAGTTTCGTTCGCGGTTGCAACTCATAAGAAAATGGATTTTCTAAATCCTCCATCCAAGCAACGACTCTTTCTATTAGATTCGTTACTTCTTCACGGAAGTCTTCCGAATCGATAGTTGCATACATCATTTCACTCTCAGCCAAGTAATTTCTTGGTTGCCCTTGAGAATTTAATTTTGACATAGTAAGTACAAACTCTTTTTGTTCAGGATCCCTCATTTTCACCTCATAAGTAAATCCATCCAAAATCTCTAGAAAATCTAAATAATGGCTCAGCACTGGCACATGTCCCAGTGCGTAATTCAACTCATCCTTAAAATACTTCATTTCATTTAAAATGCAATAGCCCTGTTCTAGCACATCCCTAGTTTGATATTCATAAGGACTCTTTTCTTTCAGGTTAATGATCCAATTTCTAGACTTTAAAATTAGCTGGTTATGTAATGTTAGATAATAAGATAAATTTTGAATAGGGTAGATTTTCTGCTCATCCTCCTGATTTTCAAATTCATCTTTTGCTTTTGACTGCATATTTAAAGAGGATTCATTCTCCCCTTTATAATACAGGCTGAGTAATATAAACAATAGCGGAAAAGTGATATACCAATATTTAAAAAAGAGTATTATTGGATGATTCATCCTATCCCCTCACGATTTCTAATAATTTTTCATAGGAATCCACCACATCGTACATGTGGTCGTCCGCAATCAAACCTTTTTCCTTCAAGGCTTTGAAGTGGGCCTTGGCACACTCAATTTTTGCAAGCTCTGCCCCTTTCAGTTGCAAACTAGACATGGAACCCTTGGTTTCTGCTACAAAGTAAACATGCTTAACCGAACCATCTCGAAAGGCAATTGCCCAGTCAGGGTTGTAAGCACCCAGAGGGGTGGAAATCTTAAAATTGCTAGGTAATTTGGTGTAGACCATGACATCTTCAAATTGATCCAACTCTTCTTTGAACTTCCGCTCCGTATCCGAATCGACCTTTACATAATTATACACACCTTTTTGCGATTCCAGTATCCGTTTGTCCGACAATTTTCCGCTTTCTGGGTTATCCGTAAAAACAGAAGTGTCAAAGGTTTCTTCCAAGATATTGTAGCGGATATGCTCAATCACCTGACTGGCCTTTTGTTCATTGATCAGGCGGCTTGTTCGTTGGATAAATGCCTCAGGGTTATAGGCGAACATGCCAAACTTGCTTGGCGAGATCTGTTTCAGGATATTGGCAACTGTTTTGCGTTTCAACTCCGTGCGACTGGCAATTTCACCCAACAAATCATAGCGGAGTTGGATAGAAGACTTGTCCAATTCAGCCTGACGCTTGCCGTCTTTATTGAACTTGAAATCCAAACCTTGTTCAGCTTTCATTTCCCTTGCTTCAGCCTCTGTAATCATATAGCTTGGCTTTTTGACAAAGAGAGCCTCATTGATAACCTTGACCGATTTTTCAATCAATTCCTCATCGTCAAACTCCACATAATAGGTGGACTTGTGATGAATGCTTTCCCACAGACGTTTAAACTCTTGACGATTGTAGTTGTCAGGATTGATTTCTCTAGCAAAGACAACTTCCGAATCATTTTCACGCTCAATCTGGTAACGATTGGCATCGTAAATAGATTCCAAAATGTCTTTTACCGCCACTTCATAGCCAGCCAGATTTTCAGATAATGTAAACTGATTGGTAGCCTTTTGTTCAAAGTAAGTGGTGGTCAGATTTCCCTTGCTGTCAATATAATCTTGTTTAATCAACTGGTATTCAATCTCTTTAGCCACTTCCTTGGTGACTGTCAGTTTTTGACCGGCTTCATTTTCCAAGACCTTATTGACAAAGAGGTCCACTTCCACCTTGCTTGGACGATCAGCCAAGATTTCCTTGAGTTCTCTTTGCAAGTTCTTAGCAAAATCCTCGTAGCTTTCATTGGCAATAACTGTCAATTTGTTAATATTATGAACATCAGCTCCTAAGAGTTCCTCATCCTGACGGACACCTTTTTGGTCAACAGCAAGACGCATCCCACGACCAATCTTTTGCCGTTTTTCTGTCTCCGTACCCGTATTTTTCAGAGTACAAATCTGGAAGACATTAGGATTGTCCCAGCCTTCTTTGAGGGCTGAGTGGGAAAAGATAAAGCGTACTGGCTCATCAAAGGACAGCAGACGCTCCTTGTCCTTCATAATCAAATCAAAGGCATCCTTGTCGTTGGACTGATTGTTTCTCTTCTCAGTTGCCGATTTGTAATCCACAAACTTGACCTTGTCCGATTTTTTCACCTTATCAACGGAGAAATAACCTGCGTGAACGGGATTGCCTTCCTGATGATTATTTAGATAATGCCAAAAGTTGCTGCCATGGAGGTTTGGATCTGCCAACAAGGCCTTGACCTGGGCTTCATACTCTTCTTCAAACATCTGGGCATAGGTGCCATTGTAGGCATCATTTTGCTCGTCGTAGCACTTGTACTTGGCTACCTCATCAATGAAGAAAAGGGAAAGCACCTTGATACCTCGTTTATATAGGCCTTCTTCTTTTTGCAGGTGACTGGCAATGGTTTCCCGAATCTGGATACGACGAATGTCATCTTCGTTGGTTTCCCCAATCACTTCGCCCACATGGAGTTTGCGATTGGCACCGATTTGAATGGAATTTTCACCCTCACGCGCATCGAAATGACTCAAGGTCCAACCATCTTGATAGGCTGGGAGATTACCAGATTCTTCATAGAGGGCAAACGGTTCTTCAACCAGCTTGGTCACACGCTTGACATCGCCTGACTTGGTCCGCACCTCAAACTCAATCCGAGCCTTTGGAGCTCCTGATTTTTGCGGAACCAGTTCTTGCAGATAAAGGTAGCCTTGTGTACCTGTGGTAGAAGTCTGCTCCACGGTCTTAACGGCAATCTTCTTGACCAACTTTTTATTGTAGGCGTCCAAGGCATCCAGACGATAAATCATATCGTGCTTGTCCTTATGAGTGGCTGAATAGCGGAGGGTAAATAGGGGTTTGAAATCCTCCAAGCGTTCTTTAGTCTTTTTCCCCTCAACCGACTGAGGCTCATCGATGATCAAAATGGGATTGGTCGCTGCGATAACATCGATGGGCTTTCTCCAGCGGAAACTTTCCTGCTCGGTGTGAATGCGACGGGCATCCGCTCCAGTGGCATTAAAGGCCTGGGAGTTGATAATCATGACCTGAATGTCCGAGGAGTTGGCGAACTTGTCCAGCTCTCCCAAACGGCTAGAATCATAGACAAAGTAACGTGGTTTCTTGCCGTACTCCATCTGAAAATGGTCTGCCATGATCTCAAAGGACTTGAGCACCCCCTCCCGAATGGCGATGCTGGGCACCACAATGATAAACTTGAGCCAGCCATACTGCTTGTTGAGCTCCATCAGGGTGCGGATATAGGTATAGGTCTTCCCTGTCCCTGTCTCCATCTCAATGGTCAAATTGTAAGACGGACGACCATCGACTTTTTGGATGGATAGGTTTTCGGAAGGTTTAAGTCCATAGCGGAGCTGATGACTTCGTACCTGCTGGCTGATAGTGTCCTGTGAAAGCTGGATGGGAGCATTGCGGAAACCGATAAAATTCATATCCAGTTCCGCATCCATTCCCTGACCCTTGTCCATGTGGTAATCAAAACCGCTATGCTTGCCCTGACCAGCAAAAACATCCACAACAGAGGACACCGCATCTAACTGAAATTGCTGCTGCTTAAATTGAAGTTTCATTGGTTACCTCCGTTAATATATAAATTGCCTATGTTTAATTGTGATGATTCAATAACTAGTCTCATTTCCGATTCAGAAATATCTCCTTGTTTCTCCATTTCTTTTTTCATTGCTTTGAGCAAAATATCAATACTAGCATCAAATTGATTGAATGATTTTTCTCTATTTTTTTCGCTCAATACAGTCTTTTCAATTTGTAATAAATCCAACATTTTATTGAACTGTTCGTTCACAAAAGGACTAGAAAAGAAATAGGATTTTGCGATTAAACCAAATAATTCATCTTCATATTTTAAAATTAAGTCATGATTACTTATTAGCTGTTGCAAGAAATATGACAATTTACTATACAATTCAATTCTTTTCTCAAAGCGAATTGATTTTTTATCATTCACATGAGTCCTAAAAACTGTCCAAACCGTAACCCCAACTGCAATTAGTGAGACCAAAAGTGAAATAATACTGACTATACCTGTAATCAATTCCCAGTCCATCATCCCTACACCACCTTCACTTTGGTATTTGGGGCTTCTTCTTTGAAGATTTGCCCCAGGTTGATTTTGGCTGCGGAGTTGGCGAAAGATTCGTCCTTGAAGACTGCACGGAGTGGCTCTTCTTTAGCAATTTGACGGAGGACGTTTTCTGAAATCTCATCTGCAAAGCAGGCAATCAAGGCACCGTCTGCCACATTGTAAATGTCTGTGCCGTCAATTTGAGTTTTCGCAATCGGAAGAGATAATTCCATGCCCCAGGTCAGCATAATCTGGAAGAGGAGGTCAAGGTCTGTCCGACCATCTTTGATGTTGGAAACACTGTCAAAAAGACTTTCTTGGCTAAAGCTGTCTGGTGTTTGGCTGACTTCCTTGAAGTTTGAAGTGTCCAGCTTGTAAGCTCTAAAGCCAAAATCTTGCTTGCCGACGGTTTCAGGATGTTCTTCCTGAATCTTTTTGGCTGCCCGACGAATCCGCTCCCGAGAAATCTGATCAATGGTTTCATAGCCAGCTTCCTTGGCAGCTGACTTGTCTGCCACCTGCTCATCTAGCGTACAGAGTATGTACTTACGGTTGCCACCGTCTTCAGCATTCAACTGCATGACTGCGTGTGCAGTAGTTGCAGAACCTGCGAAGAAGTCGAGGATAACCATATTTTTTTCATTTATAAGCTTAGCTACTTTCTTTATAAATGAAACAGGCTTCGGATAACTAAAAAAACTATTCATTTTTATTTGTTTTGCTTCTTCAGTTGCTACTGAATTTAAGAATTGATTATCATTAAACAACAATGTATCTACTGGCATGAACAAACTTTGTGCAGTTAAAGCATATCTTTTAAAAACAAAACCACGTTGATTTTGAGAGTATCTTTCTTTGAATTTTATTCTTCCTTCTTGAATATATTTCTCCATTGTGTCTCTTGAAAAAGCCCAAAATCTTCCTTCTGGAGGATAATCTACTAATCCTGTGTACGGGTTTTTAATTGGAAAATACGTTGTAACTCCGCCACTTTTTGCGCTTGGATCCCCAGAACACCATATCCCATTTGGGTCATTATCAGGATTTGAATAGCCTTCGAAACTTTTTTCATCTCCAACAAGCTGAACAACTTTTTTCTGTAACGAATAGACTAACAAATATTCATGTTGAATATTCATACCATTACCATCGTCGCCAGTCATTGTTTTTGTCTTACGATTAAAAATAGTCAAAAAATTCTCCTCCCCAAATATCTCATCACAGATAGCTTTGAGGTTGGCTTGCTCGTTGTCGTCAATGGAGATAAAGATAACGCCACTGTCTTTGAGGAGGTTGCGGGCAAGGACTAGGCGGGGATACATCATATTGAGCCAGTCGGAGTGATAGCGGGCGGAGGATTTTTCATTCTTGGTCAAGCCCACCCGTTGCAAACCGTCCTCATCTCGTAGGTCCATTTCATCTACCAGTTCTTCCTCGCTCATCTGGAATTTATCCGAGTAGACAAAATCCTTGCCTGTGTTGTATGGTGGGTCAATGTAAATCATATCAATCTTGCCCAGATAAGACTCCTGCAAGACCTTGAGAACTTCCAAGTTGTCCCCTGTTATAAAGACATTTTCAGACTTATCAAAGTCAACACTTTCCTCAAGATCTGGGCGAAGGGTCTGGGTGGTCGGTTTACCTGCCTCCGCAATCGCTCCGCGTTTGCCGACCCAGGTAAACTCATAGGACTCCCGCCCCTCTACAATCTCTCTTGAAAGGAATTGGCGTAGCTTGTCAAAGTCAATGGCTGGACGCAACCTGCCATTTTCATCACTACTTTCTGTTAGAACCTCAGGAAAAAGCTGACCAATTTTTGCAATGTTGTCTGATAAAATATCTTTTGAAGTTAGGTCTAGCTTTTCAACTTGAGTGTAGTCTCCAAGCTTTTGCTGTGCTGTGCTGTGCTGTGCTGTGCTGTGCTGTGCTCATGGTAATCTCCTTTTCTTAGGCTGTCAAGCCTTTTTTGATGATGTAGATAAAAAATTGTCAAACGATTTTAGTTTGTGATATAATAAGGGTGAAAAAGGGATTGAGCACCAACTCAATCCCAGTAGAACCGCTTTAAAGACGGTGGCTCATATTACGGAAATAATCCGTCCTACTCGCTCAAAAGTGGGGACGGATTATTTTTCTACCATTTGTCAAGTCTATCAAGGTATTTGATGAAAAATATGTTGAGTTCAATAGTCAAAATAAGGAAATTGTTTTCTTTTGGACT